>JAGOHK010000053.1 GCA_017996175.1 Leptospiraceae bacterium | reverse complement strand
CAAAATAGTTAGAAATAGGAATTGACAGATTTTTATGAGAGAGAATTGGATTGAACAAACAATGAATACAGAAAAAATTATCGCTATTGGGGATATTCATGGTTGTCTCGATGCACTAAATGAGATATTGGAAATGGTAAAATCTTATCCAGAACATCGGTTGGTATTTTTAGGAGACTATATTGATAGGGGACCATTTTCTGATGGAGTTCTATCTAGATTGAGAGAATTAGAAGATGCTATTTTTCTTTGCGGAAATCATGAACTATGGCTAATACAAGCGGTAGACGGAATGAAAAATAAAAAAGAGAAAATTAAGTATTTAAAAGATAAGAAAATTTCGGAAAGTAACTTCCAGTGGCTAAAGGATAACCTGCGATTTATTTATCAAACAGAGAATTATATTTTTACACATTCAGGTTTAAATAAACAGAAATCTCTTGAAGAGCAAAATGATAATGATTATACTTTTTCCAAGTTTGAATCGGATTATCTTAATTTAACCTCCAAAGTCGTAGTTTATGGTCATAGCGGTGTACAAGAAGTTTTAATAGAAAAAAATAAAATACAAGTTGATACTGGATGTGCTGTGGGTGGTCATTTATCGGCAATACTTTTACCTGAAAAGATGGTAATTCGAAGTAAACAAACGGAAAACTTCTTGAAAGCATCCGTGCAGGATTTAATCAAAAATTTTAAAAAGCAAATACAAAACCAATGATTTGAAAGCTTTATCCGAATTATTTAAAAACGACAAACCAACAGAAGATTTACCTGCACTTTTAAATAATTTGAAATTATCAATTCAAACTGCCCAAACTGAACAGTTGCTTCCAAAATCCAAAGATATTGTTTAGATTAGAACAGCTGGAGTTTTGAGTTAAAGGTTTGAGAACTGGGCTTACGTTGGAGAAAATTAAATAATATTGAGGATAAGGAAAAATTTATTACTGGTTCCTTATTTTGTAAACGAGAGGATTACTAAAAAATCTATGTTTCTAAAAAACCTAAAACCAGATGAACTCGGAAGTCTTCGAATTCTTGTCAATGAATCGAAAGCGTTCAAAGAATATATTAATCCATCGTTACAGATTTTCATTTTACCAGAGAAAGAAAATTTTACCAAGATGGAGATGCAAAGGAAACTAGAAGCATTAATCCCTTCGAATTTTATAACATCAGACAAAAAGAAATTAAACTCAATAATAAAGGCTATCATCGATTATCCACAAGACCTATTCAACTTAGGATTCATTATATTAAGCTTTAGACAGGAATTTCGCCATTATCCGGAAAAATTTATTTTAAACTATGAACCGAAAAAAGATGCAAAATTATGGAAGGACATTGGTAACTTTATAAAGAAAGAGCTTAGTCCGAAACATTTTACCAATGCACTCAACGGTTCTAGAAATATAATTTACCTGATTGACTTTCCAAAAGAATTCAATTTATCAATCGGGATTAGGAAGAGATTGAGTTCTATAGAAAAACAGAGAGTTCAAATTAGAACTCCCAATTTTCAGTTTAAGGATGATTTGCCTCAATTTAGTTTTTCAGAACAGATGTCACTTCATGAAAAGCTTTTTCAATTGTCGAACAAAGAGCGAGAGGTTAATGCAGATGTTGCGAAACTTCCTTTTCCTTTATTTACGGATGAAAGTAATACGTATCAAGTAATGGAGTTCGTGAAGAACTCGACTTTGTGGGAGTATCGTGTGGAAAATAAAGTTGAGATAGGCGATAAACGAAGGGAAGAAATTCAAGAAAAACTAAAATCTACATTTGCATTCTGGAAAGAAATCAGGTTTAGACATAACGATCTTCATGCTAATAATATATTATTAGATCCAGATACAATGGGGGTAACAGTGATTGACTTCGACTTGAGTCAGTTTTGTGATTCGCAAGAAAAGTTCGAAGAGCAGTATACTATTTCAATCGGAAATAAAGTATATACCGCTTTGAAGGATAAGGATATTGAATTTTAGAATTTCATGCTAAGAATTTTTTCTTGTAATTCTTGACAAGAAAACCGAGTCAATAAATTGTGAAATCAAAGGAGAACAAAATTATGGAAGAATGTTGTATCAATTCGAATAATTCAAATTGTTTTTGTTCTCTACCTGTCTCTATAAACTAAGTCTCTAACGAGTTTAGATTTTCCAAGAAACACCAAAAGAACAAAACCACGATTGGCTATTAGGCTAACTATGCATTTTAATTTTATGAATTGAAATGCACGGATAGCAGATTGATTACTTTCTTTTATTAAATCAGGAGGATAACATGAACCAGAAAATCATTATTATTGGCGATACGCACGGAAATTTTGAGATCATTGAAAAGATTTTTCAAAAAGAAAATGCGTCAGGCGAAGTAGTGGCTATTTTACATGCAGGAGATATTGGAGTGTATGATGAAAATTCTATTGGCAAATGGGATGAAACCGCAAAAAAATATTCAGGAAGACTTACGGAGCGGGAAATAAAGACTATCCTCCGACACAATAATCCTGTGGGAGAATTTTTACCTTATATCAAAGGGGATAAAAATTTTTCTGTTCCAATATACAATATCGCCGGGAATCATGAGGATTTTGCGCTGTATGATGATCTATTGAACGAAAAAACAAAGGTAGAAAATTTTATTCCAATGCAATCAGATAAAATTTACACGATTTCTTTTGGAAAACATAAACTAAAGATTGCAGGTCTTGGAAAGATTTTTCCGAATCCAGGAAGTAATAGAGTGGGCGAACAGTATATAAAGGAGCAAGATTACATTCAAATTAGTAGGACGTTACGAGAAAAGGTGGATATTTTTTTATTGCATGAACCCTTATTTCTATCTAGACAAAAGGAAAATTTTAGTTGGGCATCATTTGGTAGTCCGAGAATAACTGATCTTATCCGAGATTCTCGACCATCTAAAGTTTTTATAGGGCATATGCATTTTTTTTATAAACACAACTTGGATGAGTCTGAAATATTTGGACTTGGCTATGGAGTAGTTGGGCGTTATGCGGTAATGCATTCTGACTTTTCAGTAGAATTTAAGTCTATTAGTGATGATTCTATAAAATTGACAGATGTGAAAGTTGGCAATGAAGCTTATTATGTAAAACAAGAAATAAAAACTCAGGAAATACAAAAAAAGAAAAAAGAAAGAATTTCGCAAAAAGAAAATAAAAGAATTCCGTATGATATGAATTGGCTAAAAACAATTGTTCCGATTCAAATTAATAATAAAGCGGATAAGAAAAGTTATGCTCCTTTGTTTGAAGAAATTAGCAGAATGGTTTCTGCTAAGGCATCAGAAGAGGAAATTGTTCAATTTGCTAAAACTTGGATGAATAAGTTTTTACTAATAGGGAGGAGTTAATATTATGTTTAAGGAAGACAAGAACTTTGTTGCGCTCGATTTGGAGCTGAATAATGGACCTGATAATTCAACTCCAAATCCAAAGATTATTCAAGTTGGGGTATCTATTGGAAATATTACGCAAGACCCAAAAGATTTTCTAAACGTTAAGTGGTATATTGATCCGGAGGAAAAACTTTTTCCCAAAATTACAGAGTTAACGGGAATTACCGATGAGGATATTAGTAGTTATGCGGTATCTCATAAAAAACTAGCAGAAGAACTTTTTGAACTCCTAGTAGAAAAAGATGTAATGAAAAATTGTATTACATGGGGTGGGGGAGATGTCGAGTGTTTGTTAAATGAATTTAGTGATCGAAAAATTGAGTTTAAAGGATTCCAGAGAAAAGAAATCGACGTCAGCAATCTTTACATGTTCTTAATGCTCGGCTCTAAAAAAAATCCATTTGCTGGTTTAAAATCAGCGATGAGTGAGTTTAAGATAAATTTTATGGGAGAGGCTCATCGAGCGGACATAGATGCATTTAATACATTGGTGTTCTTTTTCTCTCTCGTTAGGCGTCAAATGGAATTGGAAAAGATGCTCTCAATTGGTAAGTTTCTTAGGCGTTGAATATCTAAGCGGATAATGACAAATTATTTTATATACTAGTTTTAAAAATAGATAAGGAGGATAATCATGATTATATTTGAATTTCATTAGGTATTTTAAAGGAGATACCTATGAGCAGATTAAAAAGGAAGAGTGCTCTAAAAAGAGCTAAGTCTAGTAAAGAATGGAAAGTAATTAGGCTTAGGTTGATTAGAGCAACTGTGTGCCCGTATTGTCCCAACTGGATTGGAGACAATTCTCACGAATGTAATTCTCACTTAGGCAAGAGACTAAAAGATAACAGCCGCAAAACCTGGAAAAAGAAACGCAAGACTCAGTGGCGCGAAAGACATCCAGAATAAAGTTTAAAACCAGTGCAACAAAAAACCAAAAGGGAAAGTATGTCAGTTGACTTTCCCGATTTAATTCTAAAATAATCTTCTTGCCAAATCTTGTTTTTCTGAAATTGTGCTTCCATGATTTTCCTTAGATTAGCCTATTTTATTCTATCCTTACTTTTCCTACTCCCATCTTCGTTGCTCTTAGCCACTGAAACGATTGTGCTTACAGACGAGAAGGGGGAATATCCGATTGGTCGTTACCTCGAAATTCTAGAAGATAAAGAGGGGACGATTAGTTTGGACGATGTTCGTAAGCTTGAGAATGAAAATAGGTGGATGAAAAGTGAGTTGGATGTTCCGAACTTTGGGTATTCAAATTCTTCTTACTGGGTTCATTTTAAAATCCAGAATCAATCCAAATTAAATAGATTTTATTTGGAAGATAGTTATCCAATGATTGATTATTTGGAAGCTTGGATTCATGATAAAGATGGAATTTGGAAAAATAAAATCACAGGTGACACCTCAAATTTTGATACAAGAGATTTAGATTATAGGAATTATATTTTTATTTTAGATAATATTGAATCGAAAAATGCTTCAGACATTTATATAAAAGTTAAAAGTGCAGGTAGCATACAGATACCCCTGACAATATGGACTCCAGAATATTTTACTAAAAAGTCAGTTAGAGAATATTTACTCAAAGGTGCTTACTATGGGCTAATGTTCATTATGGTCATCTATAACTTTTTACTTTTTCTATCTTTTAGAGAAAGAAATTATATTTTTTATATTCTATACATTTTAAGTTATATGATTACCCAGTTAGTGCTGGATGGTATCGCTTTTCAATTTCTTTGGCCTGAATCTCCAGTTTGGACAAATAAGGCATTTTTAATTTTTGCATCTTGTGTTTTTGTTTTTGGTTTGTTATTTGCAAAGAATTTTCTTTTAATGAATAAATTCAATAGGGTTATAGATAAGGCATTTAGTTTTCTATCAATTATATCGCTTCTAATTTTTCTTTTTTCTTGGTTTGTTGAATATAAGATTATGGTAAAAATAGTCGCTTTGTTCGTTTTCTTTTTCATAAGTATAATTCTAGTCGGTAGCATTCTTTCGATACTCAAAGGGTATAAACCTGCAAAATATTTCTTTGTAGCATGGATTTCATTTTTAATTGGTGGGTTTTTGTATTCAATGACAAATTTGGGGCTACTCGTAAGTAACTTTGCTACTACAAATGGAATTCAAATTGGTTCTTGCATGGAAATAGTTTTATTATCTTTAGCCCTTGCACAAAAGATTAGTTTTTTAAGACAAGAAGATGAAAAAACTCAGCAAAAACTAATTGATTCTCAAAAAGAAACTGTCAAAGCACAACAACAAGTTGTAGAATCTCTTCAGAAAGCTGACAAGCTCAAAGATGAATTTCTTGCGAATACTTCGCATGAGCTTCGAACTCCTTTGAACGGAATCATTGGACTTGCTGAATCTTTGATTGATGGGGCAACTGGTAGTTTACAGCAAACGACAAACGAGAATCTTTCCATGATTGTAATGAGTGGAAAACGACTAGAGAATTTGGTGAATGATATATTGGATTTTTCGAAATTGAAAAATCGGGAGTTGTTGCTTCAAACAAAGTCTGTGGATATAAAATCCATTGTGCAGGTAATCATAAGTATTTCCCAACCTTTATTAAAAGGTAAAAATCTTATTTTTAAAAATGAAATTCCTGAGAATCTGCCTTCTGTTTTGGGAGATGAAAATAGAATCCAACAGATTCTTTACAACCTGATTGGGAATGCGATTAAATTTTCGGAGAAAGGTGAAATTATTCTTTCAGCGAATGTTATTGAGGTAAATAGTAGTATGCCTCAATTGAGTATCACTGTCTCTGATCCTGGGATTGGAATACCTAAAGAGAAGTTCGATGATATTTTTAAGTCCTTTGAGCAAGTGGATGCTTCTATTGCCCGCGAGTATGGGGGAACTGGTCTAGGACTTGGAATTACCAAACAATTAGTTGAATTGCACGGTGGAAAGATTTGGGTAGAGTCCGAAATTGGAAAAGGCTCGCGGTTTAGTTTCACACTTCCTATTACAGATGTAAAGGATGAGACATTGCGGGTAACAAAGCCTATTCCCGAGACCGTAGAGGTATACGGGAATTTACCATTATCTGAAAGTTTAGAAAACAATTCTTTGTCTATCGAAAATAAATCAGATAGCGCTGTTGCAATCTTGATTGTAGATGATGAGCCTGTCAATATTCAAGTTTTAAATAATCATCTGTCCTTAAATAACTATAATGTCCTAAAAGCAATGAATGGAGAGGAAGCTTTAAGCCTTTTAGATAAAGGGTTAAAACCGGATCTAGTGCTTTTGGATATTATGATGCCTCGAATGTCGGGCTATGAAGTTTGTCGAAAAATCAGGGACACTTATCTTGCGAGTAACCTACCAGTAATTATGCTCACTGCGAAAAATCAAGTCTCTGATTTAGTAGAAGGATTAGGAGTAGGGGCAAATGACTATATAACGAAGCCGTTTGCCAAGCAAGAACTGATGGCAAGAATCAAAACACAATTATCTCTTGCAAAGATTAATGCGTCTTATGCCCGTTTTGTTCCAGAAGAATTTTTGCGCCAACTTGGACAGGAAGACATCATCGAAGTAAAGTTAGGCGATCATGTGCAAAAAGAAATGACAGTTTTCTTTTCTGATATACGTTCTTTTACAACTATTTCTGAAAGCATGAGTCCGAAAGAGAATTTTATTTATCTAAATGAATATTTGAAACGAGTAAGTCCTATTATCCGCAATATGCATGGATTTATAGATAAATACATTGGGGATGCAATCATGGCTTTGTTTCCTGATCATCCGGAAAATGCTGTTCGTGCTTCGATTGCTATTTTGAAAAAAATTGAAAGATACAATTCTTACAATCAGAATAATGTGGGTTATATCCCAATTAAAATCGGAATCGGTCTGCATACCGGAAATCTTATGCTAGGAACGATTGGGGAAGAAAGAAGAATGGAAGGCACGGTTATTTCTGATTCTGTAAATCTTGCTTCGCGTCTAGAAGGATTAACGAAACTATACGGATCATCTTTATTAGTTAGCAAGAATACATTGGATAAAATTCCTTTCAGAGAAAAATATCATTACCGCTATTTAGGTAAAGTGCAGGTAAAAGGCAAATTAGAGCCTGTTGAAATTTACGATATTTTCGATGGGGAAAGTCGAGTTAACATCGAATTAAAAAAATCCACTAAGGAGGATTTTGAAGAGGCATTACAATTGTTCTATTCAAAAAATTTTGCCGAGGCTAGTGTCCTATTTAATCAAATCGTAAAAAAGAATCCAAACGACATCGCTTCTATGCGGTTTCTTAAATTAACTGCTAAATACATGGTCGGAAATGTTCCTGAAACTTGGGATGGAACGGAAATTATGAATGAGAAGTGAAGAATTAATCTGAATGGAAGGCAATTTGGATACAACTAGGGAAGACGCACATAATAAAATTCTCATTTCGTCATTAATGTTTTAGCTTCAAAGAATTTTATCGCTTCCTTGCTTTGAATCGCAGCAATAAAAAGTTTATCTGATCCAACCAAAGAAAGAAGGTGGCTTACTTCCGTTACCCGCTTACCATAGACTAAATTAAATCCTTTTCTAGTTTCTTGCATTAGCTTCCCAAAATCCGAAGCTGGCATATAAATGCCATTAGCCGTAGCTAGTTTATCAGAAATGTCGAGTAGTTGGATGTAGCAAATTCGGTTTCGTTCTGGAATTGTCCCGAATCGAATTTCTTTTGTTACGACTTCGAACGAAAATGTTTCATCTATGACATCTAATTCTAATGTAAATTCTAGAAGATTTTTATTGCAGTCATATTTTAATTCCAGAAGTTCTGAATCACCTGTTTTTGAAATTAATTCTTCCAATTCCATCATAGTTTAAAATACTCCTTGAATTCTTCCCATAACTTTGCATTTTTAATCTTATCTTTTAAAAATAAATGTCCCTTACAATTATCAACCATATAATTCAAATGAGGAAATTTACTTTTTTCTAAACCTGTAATCCAGTCTCCGTGATTCCAATAAATAGTGTCACCATTTGGAGCCTCCCAACCATTTAGCTGCCCTCTCTCATTGAATGTTTCTTTCGTATTATGCCCAATCAAAATTCTACCCCAATTTAGAGCCGCGTTTTTATCAGGAAATAGGAATTCACGTTTAAAGCAACCCAGTTTTTGTTGAGTTTCTTCAATGAGTCTACCACCGAGCTTTACTAACTTCTCGCAGTGATCGAAGTGAATTTGTTTAACCGAATTTAAAAGTCTACAATACTCAGAGATTTCTTGGTCTGTGAGTTTATAACCTGCATCAATTTTATTTTCCAGATTTGAAAGACGTAACTCCTCCATTTCTTTATGAGAAGATTTGTCGCCTGATGCAACAATGTAAATTAAAAAGCAGGAAATGATAAGTATCCAGAATGTCATGGATATAGTTTTACTCGGTTTTCTATTTTGAAAATTTGTTATTTCATTTACAGATTCTTCTTCTGATGTTGGATTTTCGATAATGGAAGGCATAGAGACTTAGTGTGAATAGCCTGTACATGTTTGCAATAAATATTTATAGTAGTATGAAGAAAAATGTCTGAACTGTGATGGATTCGATACGCTTCGCTACTCACCACAAGTTTATGTGATTCGGATGATTATTATGATTTACGAGTAGTAATAATTTCTCGATATAAAAGAATATCTGACAAATACAGAATCATCCCAATCACATAAATCATACGAATCACAGTTCAGACAGTTGCTTAATCCTCTCCACCATAACATCCCCTGTGCCGATTAAGTAGTCATGGTGGTTAACGCATAGTAGCCAATCCATTTTTTCAGAAGAAAAATAATATTCGCCGATGCAGTAGGATTCTTCAATTATTTTTTGAATCGCTGGAAGTTTACCTTTGTAAAACCAGAACTTTGGTGTTTCATGCACACGGTCACTCACGAAAAAAGTAGATCGTTTTCTTTTTCAATAACTCTATCCAGATATTTGTGCGGATGTATTTTGCATTGGATAGAATAGGAATCTTGCGAGAAACATGCCCAATACCAATGAAATTTATTCGTGTAATGGGTTATCTTTACAAAATTCTTTTCGATCGTCTTCTGGATGTCCTGCCATTGATTTATTCCAACAGGTTTAAAATCATTTAAAGAGAGGTTTAGTTCTTTTCGAAGTTTTTCAATTTCCTTACGCAGATCTGTCCATACAATTTCGGATTGTAAATTTTTAAGTGACTCAGCCATTTGGTCAGAATGCTAAAATTATTTTACTATTTCAAGGATATTTTAGCGGTGTAGATTCAGATGCAGTAGTCCAATATTGTTTTCACTTTTGAGTAAGCTTTACAATTATTCTTCAAAGAATTTTTACTTGCTAATAAACCATGACTAGAATTATATTTTTAAAAGAAGGAGATGCCATTATGCAACTGATAGAAGAAAGGATAAAATCATTAACGCCGGAATTGCAAAAGGAAGTTTTGGACTTCATTGATTTTTTAGTCAGTAAATATTCGTTATCCGCTGTTAAAACTTCAAAGAGAATAAAATCCGTGGGAGGTTCTCCGGAAAAGTATAAAAATATATTTTATTAAAATTCTTTAAAAGAAACAAAAAAGAATGAAAGTAAAAGAATCCTCCATTCATCATTAAAAATTCATAACTTGCACTGAGTAGCGAAGCGTATCGAACGTGTTCAACATTATTTCCCTACATCCTCACCGCATGATTTCCAACCAGCAATTCATTGTTCAAAAACAATCCATCCTTGATTACAATATCTTCATCCGATTCATCTTTCTTGTAAAAAACATCGACAAGATAACGATCATACTTATCTTTCCCATGAGTCTTGATGATTAAAAACCTACAATCCTTCAAACAAGATTCTACAAACTTCTTAGACGTTCCCCCCATCGCTTGGTCGCTCGCTAGAAGCTACCAGCAGCCAAGCTATCCCTTTTTAGTAGAAAGCTCAGGAGCGTCTAATCCGTGTAGCCACAGTAGTTGCTCGATGGAGACTGAAAAACCGAGGTCGATATTCACAAGTAAAGTGTCTCCGTCGATTACTCGTTCGAGATATGCTTTGTAGGTAAACAGTTCTTTAACGTTCGAGTTTAGTTTGAGGGAATAATTCTTGTTATCCTTGAAAGATTCGATGATAGATCCTATTTTAAAATTAGAGAGATTTTCTTTTTCTTCTAGTAGGATAGAGAAACCCAAATCGAGATGAGGCACGTTCGATACGCTCGCTAAGAAGCAAGCTACTTCCACCCTTTCGCTTATCGCTCACCTACCGCCAAGCGATGACCGGATTTTGTAGTTGAAGATTAGGAGAAGGTTCGGTCATAGCTTGGCTGTTGGAGAACGAAGTGATGGGTGGGAAGAGAGCCCGACGGCATTAGTGGGATATACCTTTTTTCTGGAAAGTAATTATTTGATAGACTCTTGAATTCTCAAATTATAAGTAGTAAAACAGGAGATTAATATACTATGTTAAAAAAAATATTACTTATTACTGTGACTCTAGTTTTTGCAACTGTAGGTTGCGCGACTACTGCACCGGTTACTTTTGAAGCGAGAAAAGGATTTAATCCTGAAACTAAGAAAGTTGTAACGATGGCTGTTTTTGATATGAGTTCTAAGGCGGTAGGTGCTTCGGATGATGAAAGCAATAAAGTTTTCAGTTCTATTGCCCAAGCTGAGGTTGGAAATATCTACGGAAGTCTTATTCCGGGTGGAGACGCTACAATCAAAGTGGCTGACGCATTAAAGATCAAAAGTGAATTTGATAAAGCAATGGGAAATGTTACAGAAGCAATCGTAAATTCTAATTCTATCGATCCTAAAACAACGGAAGTTTTTGCAAAGGTTGCTTCTAAAATTGGCGTAGACGCTCTTGCATTTCCTCTCGTATCGGGAGCAAAGAATGGTTTGGCGCAAGCACCAGGATTAACATACCGATTTGCAATCTATGATGTAAAAGATGCCGGCATACAATACGTTGCTCAAATCAACTCAGTTACGGTAAACAGCATGTTATATGAAAAAGCGGATGAAACACAAAAGAAGGCATTAATTTCAACTGCGGCAACGCAAGCAGTAAATGCGCTTTTCGCTAAAATTAAAGAAGAGTTAGCTAAAACGAAAAAGTAATTCAAAATCTAACCTAGGCTGTGTAAAAGCATTTTGCGGCTACTTCGCATTTTGTGCTTGAAAAGTTAACTTTTTACACAGTCTGGCGGCTCGCTTGGTTTCAAATTTAACCTATTAAATAATTCGGAATGGTTTATTTTTTTTTTTTTCATTTGAATCTTCCGAAACGACTAAGTAGAATCAGTTCCTATACTCAACGCCAAAAGTAATTACCCCCTCGAATGCTATTTGCCGCGTAAACAAAAAAAGTTTTTTACAAAACTAGCCCACAAGGGTAAGACACAATAACAAAGGAGAAAAACATGAACCCAAAAAACGCCCTTCCTACTTTACTTAAATTCATTTTCATTCTCATCATTCTCTTTTTCGTCATAGTGTGTTCTGGCGAAATAATTTCGCAGTAGGTTGAGGTTAAAGAAATACAACCTTCCGATAAGTGCTTCTAGCTAAAACGTCTGGGATTTTTAAATTGTCTTTTCCCATGGCGTGAGCTTCTTTGCCGTCGATATAGACTTTGATTCCTTTGATTTCTTTGAATTCGAAAAGAGAATGGCTGAGTTGGTCGAGCCTGTCTTGCATTAGGTCTTTGCCCGCGTTTTGTTGGAAATTATTCTCAAGGGAAATATGTAAAACTCCTTCGATTAATTTCATTTTTTTGGAATATTGAAAATTTGTTGGAAGAACGCTTAATACACCTTTGTCTTGCTCTTCTGCGTTCGGTCCTTTTTTAAGTTCTTTTAGAACTAGTTTGATTCTCTTTTTTAAACTCCCTTTTACTTTTCTTTGGACTTTAACTAGTTTGGAGTAATTTTTATTTCCTGATTGGTAGAATTTTAAAAAGTAAACACCTTGGAGAGATTCAGTTTCGTCGGATGTAAATTCAGATAGTCCTTTTAGATTGTTTTCTGCTCGCACAACAGGAATTTCATCTGTTGATTTTCCTTCTTCCTTTGTTTCTGGTATATTAGAATCTTCTAATGAATCAAAATTTTGAACGTGGCTGATCGGAGAAGTTAGTTTTTCTGGATTTAGTTTAAGCGATTTTCTATGAAGGCTCTTGTCAATTAAGATTAGTCCAATTAAAACGAATGATAGGTAATACAAAAAAGATTTTGAATTATTGGATGAATATTCTTGTGACACATTTTATTTTCGGAAACCAAAAGTCTAGAATTAACGTAAGAAAAATTATTCTTTCAAATTAGCAAAATTTTTCTAAAAAAACTCACTAATTTGAATTTAATGGTACATAATTTGATTCTTATGGGACAAAATAAAATTATTTCGACTTTGACTCGTAAACTCCATCCCATGTGTCTGGTGGAGGATTACGCATGTATGCCTCACAACGCTCAATATAAATTTTAGATGGTAAATCACTAGATTTAATTCTAAGAGTTTCTTGGAAAATTTTTAACGCATCTTGAAATTCTTTTTGTCTATACAAAGTAATTCCTTCATTGAAACGAGAATTAAATCTTTGCACTTCTAAACTTGCTTCTTCTTTTTCGCAGATAAGTTCGTAAATTCCAATTGCATTTTTTTTACCCTTAACCGCAACTAAATCTAAAATTCGAACTTCTACAAAATCTTTTACCATTTCATACGTTGGCTCACTGATGATAATTTCTGTTCCATAGTATTTGTTAATACTTTCGAGTCGACTCGCTAAATTGACATTATCCCCAATCACAGTATAATTGAGTCGATTTTCTGAACCCATATTTCCTACGATTACTTCCCCTGTATGAATTCCGATTCTATCGTTAAATGGCAATTTGCCCATTCGTTCTAATTCCTGATTTGCTAAATGTAAAGTACGCTTATGTTCAATAGCAGAAAGACATGCCTGTAATGCATGATCTTGAATCGGAGTAGGTGCGCCCCAGAATGCCATGATTGCATCTCCAATGTATTTATCCAAGGTTCCATGGTGTTCGGTTATTATTTTACTTGCACTTCCCAAATATTGGCTTAGCTGTTCTACTAACGCTTCTGGTGTAAGTTTTTCCGAGATAGAGGTAAATCCTGCTATATCAGAGAAATAAATCGTCATAGATCTACGTTCTCCTTCTAGAACGGCTTCTTTATTTAATGCAATGAGTTCGCGAACTAATTCATCCGGCACATACTTTTTAAAAGAACGAAGACCTGTGCGCATCTTGTGAAACGACTCCGCCATATTGTCCACTTCAAACAAAAAGGAATTAATCTGCACATCTGATGTTAAATCAAAATTTTGAATTTTTCTCATTTCTTCAGAGAGTAGTGTGAGGGGTTTTGATAATTTTTTGGAAAATTGAAATTCAAATAAAACTGCTACTGCTATTAATACAAGTGACATTAAAAGGATAATTTTATTATTCCGATGAACTATATGCATAAAATCATTTTCAGGAACCACTAGTGCTATTTTCCATTCAATATCGTCTTTTTTGAATAGAATGTATTTGGCAATATACTCAGTTCCATTATGGGTATATTCGAAAAAATCAACTTCTTCCTTATGTTCAGTGTCTTTATGGGATTGGTAATAATTAAATGAGCCAGTAATAAGCGGATTATCCATCTTATCTGCTGTGAGTAGTTTTAAGGATTTTTTTCCCTCGGGACTAGTCTCTTCTTGCATAATTTTTTCTAATTCTTTATCATCGGAAGAGGGAATGGCGATAACATGATTTTTGGAATCGAGTAAAAATACCTTTCCATTTTCTCCAATTTTAATTGTGCTTAAAAAATCAGACAGTTCTAAAATACTAATATCGATTCCAATGACTCCAATGAATTTTCCCGTCTTGTCATACACCGCACGACTACAGGTGATTCCGGGTTTGCGATCATTAAAAAAAACATACACGTCTGTCCAAGCATGTGTTTTAGATGCCAAAGCTTCTGTATACCAAGGGCGAGTTTTTGGATTGTATGCCTCATCTGCCGGGAGAACTTTATTTGAAAATTGCTCTTTCTCATACCAATCCTTTTTGTCATGTTCCCATACGATTCTTGTTTTTTTTCCTTTGCGGATAACTCGTTGAAGGCTGAAAGTATTATCTGGCATTTCCTTTGCCATGATAAAATTCCCAAATTCATCTCCGTAAAACATGCTTAAGAATTGTGGGTTCGTTTCTACTATTCCACGAAACATTTTTTCCAAGTTTTTGGCTTTTTTAATTTTCACTAGCCCGCTATCAATTAGATGCTCATTTAACTCAGCATTTAAGACGGCAGCGTCCAGATAGTTAAGAGTTTTATCAATGACATGCTCGGCTGCTTTGTCCATTAGATTATCAACTAAAAACTTTACAGAATTTTTGCTGCCGATGTACGAAACAAAGCTAACGAGTCCCCCAAATAAAAGGACTCCAATAGTAGAAAACGTTACAATACTAAATCTAACACTAAATTTGTGATTTGACATTTAAATAAAACCTTAGTTTTTTTATATACCACTTATCCTAGATAAGTTCCGCTATTTTTTAAAAGGCAGTTTCCTAATTGCCAAAAGCAAGTTATCTAGCTTTAAACCGGAATTTATTTTTGGTAATTGGAATAACCAAAAATGGTATACAGAAAGGTTATAAATTATCATTCCATTTCACAGCAAGTGATTTATTCTTTGAGATTACTAAAAAGCTTTAAATTAAGAATTGAATATTCACTTGCTCATGTATGACAAAAGAATTTTCTAGACATATCATGATTTCAAAGAGTATTCTGTTTGTATTCATTTTTATTTCGTTTCGATTATTTGCCTCCCCCATTTTTCTTATCACGGGTGACGAGGGTCTAAGAAAAAAAATTAACGCCTGCGGGGCATTTGATAAAAAAAAGGGATTTCAGTTTAAAGAAAGACATTTTGATTTAAAGGAACTCGAACGAGTGAACCACGAAATCTTAGAGAGCGCGAGACAAAGTGGAAAGGAAAGAGTTTTACAAATTGAATGTATACAAAAATTAAAGCTTTCAGAATTCGAAGAGGAAGAATTAAAAAAGAGTTTAGATTTATCTAAAGAATTCGAATTAGGCGTTTTAGAATATTATAATAGATGGCTTTATTCATTCGAAAAAAAAAATCTTATGACACCGATGGATAAGAAGTATACTTCTGAGTTATTACTTTTGAAATATGATTTGTATTCATTACTTCAAAGCAAAACAAAGGATATACTGCTTGGTCGGACTAGAGCAGAAGGAAATTTAGAAAACTATGAAGAGCAGATTACTTCAATTTACCACTCGCTTTTAAAAGGTAATTTTGAGTATTATAACTCTATCACACCTGAATTTCGCAAAGAGATTCTTAAAAAAATCACCGACTAATAGTTTTTTGTTACATCTAAAATGTCTTTAATGCGTTTGTCCAATTTTTTGGATTTGGGTTTATAAATTAAATATTCTTTCCCATGTCTTTCTATTTTAGATTTTAAATCTGATGTTTCTGTAATTTGACTTCTTGATTCATGATTGGGTATATCTTTTAACCTTTCGAAGTAAATTAAAATAGCTAAAATTTGAATTTTATAATCCTGATGACGAATTTTCAAAGCCCTTTCTAAATAATCCTGTGCTTTTAAAATATAAGTTTCTTTCTTATTTCTAATAGAAATTTTTTCAGAAGCTAGAACTTCATCGGAAACTCCCATTGGTTGAGCATCTCTTGTATGTAAGTAATAGAGAAAATTTGTGTAGGAAATTGAATAGAATACATCATAGTTCGCTGGAGTCATTTTTAATGCTTCTTTAGAAACTTCCAAGCAGGTATCTAAATCCGTAGTAAGATTTGAATTCTTATATGCTTCTGTTTCAAAACGATTTAACAGATACTTCATATAATCTAAATAAAACTGGTATTTCTCTTGTTTATCGAGGAACTTATCGCGGTTATTCCATGTAATTTTATATTCATAACCTGCGGATACATATCCTTCGCCGCTCGTGGTATGAATTTTTCCTAAGGCATAATGCGACTCAGGGTAATTTTTGTCCATCTTGATGGATTTTTTATAATACGAAATTGCATTAGCAATATCTCCTTTTGCAGAAAAATAGTCTCCCTGTTTTTTTAATACAATCGCTTCCTCTAGACTCTCTGATTCGATCGGCATTGCAACTGTCATAACTTTATTGTCGATTAATCGTAAGTAACCCTCTCCACGAAGCTGTTGCCCAAAAAAAGAAGTAGTGAAAATGGAGATAACTTTGATTTGCCCGACAATGTTTCCATCTTTATAGGAAATATGGTCTGGATTTTTTTCAATTAAATAGAGTGTTTGACCAACACGAATGCCTGGATTGTGAAGAACTTTCACAGTGAGCATATCTGGTCTTAGATCAACTCCTATTTCCATTAAGTCTTTATCTATTTTATTGTTATCAACCATGGAGGCTTTATCTATGCTTACCGTTTCTCCAATCACAACCATCTTAGAATAGTTGCCCGAACCTGTATCTCTAAAGGCATACACAATTTTGTCTTCTTTACTGACTGCAAAAAGGGAAATGGAAAATAAAAAGAGTAGTAGGATTAATTTTTTCATAATGGCACACTTTCTTGAATTATGTTAGAATTATTATCGGCTCGTTTTAATATTGGAACATAATGTTATTTTTAAAAATAGAATCTTGGGTTTTTCATCTATCAGTTATTTTGATTGTTATATTTGCTAATGGGCTTGGAATAATCGCAAGAATAAAACCGATTCGAAATCCTATTTTACACTCTCTCCATCATATTTTTTACTTTTTAGTAATTCTAATTAGTTGCATTTCGATTTTGCATTCCTATTTACTTAGTTTGCCTTTTGCCCCTTATATTTTTCTTTTGGTTTTAATGAGCATTTTACCATTTGTCAAAAAAGGACGCATTTTTCATATCCTGATTGGACTGTCCGCTTTTATTTGCGCAATTATTCCGATTATAAATAAATATTTGATTTGACTATTATTAAGAGATACCTATAGTTGCATATTCGTTTCATACCTTATAATTAGGATGTATTATGGACAACACTCCAGAAAATCTCCCTGATAAAGTCAGGACAATGGTTGCTTCGAGAGAAAAAATCTCTTTAAAATCCTCTAAGATCAATGCTAGGCTTGAGAAATATGTTCTTCTCATTATAACTGAGATTTTAATAAAACTTGGTCAGGAACGTTTTACAGAAATGATCTATACGATCGTAAAAGAGCTCGCGATTAATGCAGTTAAAGCAAATCAGAAAAGGATGTTTTTTGAAGATATAGGACTGGATATTTTTAACGAAGCCCAATACGCTGAAGGTATTGTGAAATTTAAGCAGAGTTTTTCCGACAGTATGTCAGAAGAATATGGTTCGAAATGCCAGGAAAAAGGAATAAATGTCCAAATTAATTTCTTCTATAAACCCGCTGGTATGTATGTTGAAGTCATAAACAATACACCTGTTATCAAAATGGAAGAAACGCGGATGCGAGAAAAAATGAAAAAAGCAATGGAATACAATGATATTGCTGAGTTTTATATGGATAACATGGATAATACTGAGGGAGCCGGTCTTGGAATTGCCCTAATCATGATCCTAATGAAAAATGAAAACCTCGATCCAAACTTGTTCAGAATTGTTACAAAACCCACAGAAACGATTGCTAGAATTGAGATACCCTTTACTTCTGACTATGTATCATTCAGAAATAAAGGAGCTTAATGTAAAGCATGGATGTAAAAGGAAAAACTGTAATTATTACAGGATCAGCAAGTGGACTCGGAAAATCAATGGCTCTCGGTTTTGCTAAACTCGGAGCGAATGTAATCGTATCAGATATCAGGCAAGAGTCAATAGATGCAGTAGTAGACGAAATCAAATCCGCCGGTGGAAATGCATTTGGTATTCCAGGTGACGTCTCTAATGAAAATGACGCAACGAATTTAATGGCAGAAGCAGTTTCAAAAACCGGATCACTTGACGTAGCCATATTAAATGCTGGAATTCTAAGAGATGGACTCTTAGTCAAAGTAGATAAAGAAACCGGAAATGTAAAAGGTAAAATGTCACTCGATCAGTGGCAAGCTGTAATCAATGTAAACCTAACTGGAGTTTTCTTAACTGGCAGAGAAGCAGCAGTCCAAATGATCAATTCTAAAAAAGGTGGAGTTATCATTCCAATCTCCTCTGTGGCTATGCACGGAAATCCAGGTCAAAGTAACTACTCAGCCGCAAAAGCAGGAGTAGCCGCAATGACTAAACTATGGGCGCACGAACTCAAAAACTATAAAATCCGTGTAGCTGGTATTGCACCAGGCTTTATAGCAACCGAAATGGTTCTAAAAGACATGAATCCCGCAGCATTAGATAAATGGAAAGCATTAATTCCAATCGGAAGATTAGGGGAGCCAGATGAAATCTTTAGAACTGCCCAGTTCATCGTTGAGAACGATTTAATTGATGGTGTTGTTATAGAAGCATCCGGTGGAATTAAGATTTAATTTTCGAGTTCTTTATAGGAATTGCAATGATTTTCTGAGTTTCAAGGGTTAAGAAATCTTATTTTAATGCATTTTTCTATTTAAAAACCCATATATACCATTTCCCAATAGTAAATTTCACTAGATATTCCATAAACTCATTCATTGAATTAAGAATATCTCGTTTGCTGGAAATAGTGGAACTAATTATGAGAAGTGGTAACTCAATTCCAAATAGAAAAATAGCGTTTAGTTTTTTTAAAAAAAGTTAAATTTTTCCGTACAAAAGCTCTAATTTTTGACCTCCATACTTATTTCATTTTACTAAAATTGCCTCATAAAAAAAATCTAAGCTCCCCTAAAATTTTAACTTGGCAAATTTGACATACGTTCATAAATTGGATTTAGTTCAAAAAGAGGGCGAAATGTCAGAAAAAACCTATCGAAAGATTTATAAATGGGGTGATGCGGGTAAAGAGGAAAGAATTAACCACCACGCGGCAGAATTTTTAGAAAAATCCTTTGGAATCAAAGAAAGTGCCAAACCACATTTGCCGGGTGATACAGAAGTTGTATTAAAAAAGAAATCCAAAATCTCTCCAAAAGTCGCTACTAAACTCAAAGCGATTGTGGGGAATGAAAATTACTTTGACTCTGACTTTGAACGCGCTCGCCACGGGATCGGTCGGTTTTATATGGAAATCCTACACGCTCGAATGGGAATTGTAGAAAATCCTCCTGATGCTGTTGTGTGTCCCAGAACCCAAGAGGAAGTGATCCAGATTGTAAAAATTTGCAACGAGGAGAAAATTCCGATTATCCCCTTTGCAGGAAATTCCTCAGTCACAAAAGCACTCCAAGCTCCTAAGGGTGGAATTTCGCTCGATCTAAAAAATCTTAATCGCATTCTAGAACTAAATGAGACTAACACAACCGTAACCGCAGAAGCAGGAGTCTTTGGACCTGTTCTAGAAAAATTTCTAAACGAGAAGGGTTACACTTGTGGTCATTTTCCACAGTCTTTCGAGTTCTCCACAATTGGTGGTTGGGTTGCGGCTAAGGGAGCAGGGCAAGCTTCTACCGGTTACGGAAAAATGGAAGACATTGCCCTAGCGGTTACTGTTGTTACCCCCGCAGGTGTCATCGAAACCAAACCCTATCCAGCCGCGTCTATCGGTCCCGATATTTTTAAATTCTTTTTGGGTTCAGAAGGTATACTTGGTGTAATCACAAGAGTTACGATTAAGGTAAGAAAATTTAATCCTAAAAATTCTTCTATGACTTCGTTTATCTTTCCTGATTTTGAAAGTGGATGTCAGGCGATGCGCGAAATTATGCAAGGTGGATTTGGAAAACCGCATTTCTTTCGTTTGCAAGATCCAGAAGAGACTGATATTTCTTTTCGTATGTCAGGAAAAGAAGGAAGTCTTTCTGATAAATTCTTACGGTTTATCAACTTCCAACCAATGAAACGTTGCCTCATGTATGTAATCATAGACGGTGATCCTGATTATACAAAATTTCTTTTGAAAAAGGTGCGAAAAGTTGCTAAAAAAAATAAAGCATTTGAAGTAGGAAAATCCGTTGTAAATAAATGGTTAGAGCAAAGATATTCTAGTGCGTATTTGCGTGATACTCTTATGGATCAAGGAGCGATGATTGATACACTTGAAACGGCGGTTACTTGGGATAATCTGCTAGGTCTTTGGAAAGCAGCTCGCGACTATATAAAACAAAAGCCAAATGCCCTTTCTTTGGTTCATATTTCTCATGCCTATGAAAATGGAGCAAATCTTTATTTCATCTTCATGTGTCCTATGGATACAAAAGACGAAGTAGGTGAGTTTAATAAATTCCACAAAGGGTTATTAGATGTTATCCACAAAAACAATGGATCTCTATCCCACCACCATGGCATAGGACGATTAACCGCACATTTGATGAAAGACGAAGTAGGGGAGCTTGGACTGAAAACTCTCCAAGCTCTAAAAGATTGTCTAGATCCAAAAGGGATTATGAATCCGGGAGGGACTCTTGGTCTCAAGTGAAATTTTATCTAAAGTGCAAACTCGTAAAGAAAGGGAATTTATAAAACGCGGAGAAGAAATTTTAGAAACCGCAAAATCTCTTTTTAAAAAACAAAATCCATCTCTTGTCAGTATGGATATGATTGCCCAGGAAGTAGGAATTGGAAGAGGTACTCTTTATCTGCATTACAAAGGCAAAGATGAACTCATGTTACGAATTGTTCTAAACCGCCACAAAGAACTTTTAGCAGACTTAGAAAAAATTGACCTTACTCTGAGTGGCGAAGACCTTGCTCGAAAAACAGTTCGTGTTTACCTAGAGCATAATATTAATTCGCCACAGGATTATCTCATGCAAAAAAAATGCGAAGAGAATATCATACCTGAAAACGTTGGGCAAACAATTTTAAGAGAAGTAGAAGAAGAAAAACAAAAACGTATGGCGATTATGGAAAAGATTTTTTTCCGATTAAAAGAAGAAGGAAAAATCCGCGACATTCCTCCGACCTTACTAGCTGGAGCAACCTGGGGCATGTTAAAAGGGGCGCTGGACGTAATCGTGAATGGCTACTTCAAAGAGGAAATCAAAGACGAAGAAATGTTTTTCCAATTAGTCGAAAACCTATTGTTCTATGGACTTTTTAAGTCACAGGAGAAGTGAAAATGAAAACCATACAAAAGCGAATTCCCATTCAAAATCTAAAAGAAAATCTATATGATGTAATCGTAATTGGTGGCGGGATTACGGGAGCTTGTATTCTTTGGGATGCCACTCTTCGGGGAATGAAGACTCTACTTGTGGATAAAAATGATTATGCGTCAGGAACCAGTCAGGCTACGTCTAAACTCATTCACGGTGGACTTCGTTATTTAAAAAATTTCGAGATTGGACTTGTGCGTGAATCGTTACGCGAAAGAAGAAACCTTGCACATATTTCGCCTCACGCACTTTACACGATGGGTTTTCAAATTCCTCTCTATGATTTTAAAAATAAACTGATGATGAAAGTTGGGATGGTGCTTTACAACCAATTATCATTCGACCGAAACAAAATGATTCATTTGGATAATCTCATTCCCGAATATAGATTCCATAACCGAGAAGAAACCATACACGAAATTCCAGAAATTTCACGCGAAAACCTAAAAGGCTCTTACCTCTACTATGACTATGCAAACTTAAATCCAGAACGTTATACGACAGAGTTTATATTTTCGGCAAGAAGTCACGGGGCGATTTGTAGAAATTACACAGAAGTTTTAAATATTAAAAAAACATCTACTGGAACTTATAATGTCGAATTAAAAGACAATCTTACGGGAGAAACTACTATTTTAGAAACCAAAACTCTTGTAAATTCAGCAGGACCTTGGGCGGATAAAATTGAATCTATGACGTTTGCTGGAATGGAAACAAAGTTAGTTCGTTCAAAGGGGATACATATCATTACCCGAAAGATTTGTAAAGACACAACGGTAGTTTTAAAAAAGAAAAATGGAACTCATCTTTTTGTAATACCTTGGCGAAACAAAACAATCATCGGAACTACAGATACGGTATACATGGATTCACCTGATGCGCTTAAAATTACAAAGAAAGACATAGAAGAGCTTTTGGAAGAAGTAAATTACGCTTATGGTTCGATTCAATTAAAACTGGAAGACGTAGATTTTTACTATGGGGGGCTTCGTCCACTAGTCGAGCAAGAAGGCAAATCAACGTACAACGCTTCCCGCAAATTAGAAATTATGGATCACGCGAAAGAAGGTTTTCCTGGTTTCTATTCTGCCCTTGGCGGCAAATACACTACTAGCCGCTTGTTAGCAGAAAAGTTAGTCGACAAAATTGTGGAATTTTTGCCAACCAAGTTTTCCGAATGTAAAACAGAAACTACCCCTATACTCGGAGGGCATTTTTCTGATTTTAAATCTTTAGAACAAGACTTGCAAAAAGAATTTCCGTCTGAGTCTGGCGAAAAAATTGAAATACTAGTTCATCGTTATGGAAGTGAGGCGAGAACTATCCTAAAAAATTATCCAAGTCAAAAAGAAGTTTTTGTTTTACAAAATAACGAGCGTTTCTACGCAGAAGAGATTGCGCATATTGTTAGTAAAGAAGATATTATTTTCGCAAGCGATTTTTATTTTCGTAGATCAGGTGTTGGCGTTCCTGGTAAACCAGATAGTGCGAATAACGAAAAAATCCTCTCGAAGCTTGGAGAATATCTTGGCTGGGATAAAAAACGATTAGCCGAAGAGAGGAGTTGTGTTGAAAATCGATATAAGATTAGCTAAAAAAGTTCTTTGCTTATAAATAAACAAGGAGGGAATTAACGTTAAATTTATTGTTGAAACTACAAAGCTCAAAGTTTGATTTTCATTCAGGAGGGTTAATTCAAATTTATAATTTATAGTGACCAAGAATATTTTAAGAATATTAGAGAATGCTAATAAAATAGTAGAGATTGCGAAATTGACGGACTTTGATAGTTTCACTGTTGATTTTAAAATTAGAAAAAAATGTAAAATCTTGCACTTCTTGCAATTTTTTTACTAAATAAATATTGAAAAATTATAGGTAGGTCATTAAACTGTTTCCAATCGAGAGTCCTTCAAGGGGATTGTATGACAAAGATAAAATTTGAATTAAATAAAAAACAGTTAGACGTAGCAATCAAAGGACTTCAAGGAATTGCGCATCCCGTACGTCTTATGATCTTGTATGCACTTTCGCGAGAAGAATTATCTGTGAATGATCTTGCTGACTTTACAGGTGTAAGTCAATCGGTAACATCTCAACACCTGAGTAAAATGAAAGACAATGGAATTTTAGATAGTCGTAAGGAATCAAACAAAGTATTTTATTACGTAAAAGACACGAAATACAAAGAGTTAGTAAAAAATATCGTTAAGCTATTTAGTGTTTAATTTAATTTCCAAATCCTGCTAAAGTTCCTATCTGATAAACGGCAAGGGAACTGATATAGGCTAAAATCGACATATAAACAAATAAAAAACTAGGCCAGAAGTAAGACTTAGTTTCCTGTCGCACAACGGCAAGCGTAGACATACATTGGCTTGCGAATGCAAAGAAAATTAGTAGGCTAATGGCTGTTAGTACGCTCCATGTTTTTTTTCCTGTCTTCGGATTTACGTCTTTTTGAATCGATGTTTTTAAATCGTCACTTGTTTCATCGCCTTCCACTCCATAGATAATCGCAAGAGTGGAAACCATTACTTCGCGTGCTGCGAAGGAAGAAATAATTCCGACTCCAATCTTCCAATCAAATCCTAAAGGTTCAATCGCTGGTTCGATGAACTTTCCAATTTTTGCTGCATAGGAGTGTGAAATTTCTGTTTCTGGTTTAGTAGCCCTAGTCGAATCTACGGGAGCGGTTACAGGGTAGTAGGCGAGAAACCAAAGTAGTATAGATACATAGAGAATAATCGTTCCAGAATTTTCTATAAATGCTTTTATGTTTTGGTAGACACTTAGGAAAAGATTTTTAATCGAAGGAATTTTGTAAGAGGGAAGTTCAATTAAAAAATAAGAGGATTCATGGCGAAAAAAAGTTTTTTTAAATAAAAGCGCGAAGAGTAAAGCAGTAATCATTCCGAGAATAAATAGCCCGAAAAGCATAAGAGCCTGCAAAGAAAAAATTCCAAATATTTCTTGTTTAGGAAAAATCGCTCCAATCACCAAGATATATACCGGATAACGTGCTGAACAGGTAATGAGCGGAGAAATGAGAATAGTCGCCATTTTATCAGAGCGATTCTCAATGGTTCTTGTACTCATAATTGCAGGAACCGCACAGGCAGCAGAGGAGAGAAGGGGAATAAACGACTTACCGGATAATCCGAATCTGCCCATGAATTTATCCATGATAAAAGACACACGCGACAAATACCCTGACTCTTCCATGATACCAATGAATAAAAACAAAAGTGCAATCTGCGGAATAAAAACAAGCACGGAGCCGACTCCTCCAATGATTCCCTTTGTGATAAGTCCGTTAAATGGACCCTCAGGCAATGTCGTTTGAAAATAATTTCCTAGGTTTTCGAAAGATTTTTCGATGAACTCCATCGGGTATTCTGACCAAGAAAATAAAGACTGAAATACGAAACCCATGACCAGAAAAAAAGTAAACATTCCAAATACAGGGTGTAGAATAAACCTGTCCAGTTTAGAGGATAAACTGGATTTGTCTTCTATGTTTCCTGTTAGGACTTTACTGATGATGGATTTGATTCTAAAAGATTTTTGAATTACTTCTTCCTGATATTTGTAAACTAGACCTGAGTTTTTTAGTTCGGAGGAAATTAGGTTTTGGATTTCTGGTTTAAATTCTTCTATTCCAGGAAGTTCTTTTTGTAGTTTTTCACCGGAAAGTTTTTTAAGTGTATTTCCTAAAACAAATTGGAGATAGTGAATATTATCCGCTTCTAGTTTTGCGAGTAGGTTTTGAAAAAAACTTTCTCTTTTTTCGTCCCAAGCCCAGAGTCTTTTGGGTGTTTTAAAGTTATAGGGATTTACAATTAACTCTTTTAATTTCGAAATTCCTTCTCCATTTTTTGCATTCACCAATAGAACTTCGATGCCCAGTTCTTTTTTTAGAGTTTCTACTTGGATGAATAGATTTTTCTTTTGTAAAATATCTTTCATGGTAATCACAAGTAGGATTGGTGCTCCCAAGTCCATGATTTGAAATAGGAATTGTAAACTTCTTTCGAGTAGAATTGCATCCAATACGAAAATAATTTTATCAGATTCTTTTCGGTTAATCAAAAATCGAGTGAGAGTTTTTTTATCTTCCGAATTTGCATTTAGAGAAAACGAACCTGGTAAATCAATTACTTCCAATGTTTTATCTTCTAGTTTTACTTCGCCTGTGGCAATTCCAACGGTGACTCCTGGAAAATTTCCTGTCTTTTGGCTAAGCCCTGTTAGCTGGTTGAAGAGAGAAGTTTTTCCAGCGTTTGCGTTTCCGACGAGTAGACAACGGTAATTAGTTTCCATTTGTGTTTACCTGTATATGCTCTGCATCATTCATTCTAAGGGATAAGTGGGATTTGCCTATCTTGACTACAATTTTATTTTGCGAAGGATATTTATGTAAAACGGTAATCTCAGTTCCAGGCAAAAATCCATAGTCGATTAGCTCGAGCACATATTCTGCCTTTAACTTCTCTTGATCCAAAGAATCAATTATCGCGATTTCCTCTAATTCTAAACTAGTTAAACTTTTCTTCATGAAAGACTTTTAAAAGATTACCACCGATGGACACCGATGAACACAGATAAAAGATACGATGGTTGTTTCGTATTTGTAATTCGGTTTGAGTTTATATCATTTTTTATCGTTCTTTTCTCGGTGTTCATCGGTGGTATTCTTTTTCTTATCTAAATCCTAGCGACTTAGGTTTATTGCGATTTTTCTCTACTTCCATTGGAGTTAGGTCTTTGATTAAATCCATTTCTGGTGCAAGGATTTTTACGTATCGGTCAAAGTATAACATCTGTTTAATGAGAAGACCGAATTCGTGTGGAATTTTGAGTCCATTGTTTTTACTGATGTCGCTGATTCGGAGCATAACAGCATTTAGCCTCGATTCATCAATGCTTGCTACATCGCCTAGTTGTAGGTTCATCGCAATTTCATTCATTTCATCAAAGATGTATTCCAAGTCACGAGCGAATTTGACTTCATCAATTCCTTTTGCAGTGGAATCCATTTGGACTAAACCTTTAGCCATAGTCTTGGCATTAGTTGTGCCAAGTCCTTCCATAAAAAGCATTAAGCCCATCCAAGTCTCAGGAGAAATTCTTCCTACAATTCCAAAATCTATAAAACCAATTTTCCCATCTTTTAGAACGAGTAAATTTCCTGCGTGAACATCCGCGTGAAACATTCCACTCCCGAGAGACGAAAACCAAATGTCGAGTGCGTCGGTTAACGTCTTTGCGGGGTTATTCGAAACAGCTTTGATTGCTTTTAAATCAGTGAGAGGAATTCCATAAAAACGTTCCATGGTTAACAGTCGTTTTGTGCTGTAATTGTGAAATACTCTTGGAACTTTTGCACGGGTTTCGTTTGTATTAATTAGATGTTGGTCGAACTCTTCTATGTTTTTTGCTTCTTGGATAAAGTCTACTTCGAGAAGGATGGAATCGTGAAATGTTTTTACGATGTCCGTTAGACCTGACGTTTTTACACCCGGCGCTAATTTTTCAAAAAGTAGGGTCGCAAGATAAATCAGATTCATGTCTGTCTTTAATACAGTTTCAATATCAGGGCGTTGGACTTTGATCACTACATCAAATCCATCTACCGTGGTCGCAGCGTGAACTTGTGCGATGGACGCTGATGCTAACGGCTTTTCTTCGATATAGGAAAAAAATTGGCTCGGTTTTGCTCCTAATTCTTTTTCTACGATTTGTAAGATGGTTTTAAATGGGACTGGTCGCACCGAATCGAGGCATTTTTGCATTTCCTCGACATATTCCTTGGGAAATAGGGAAGGGGCTGAGGCGATAAATTGCCCTAATTTGATATAGGTTGCACCTAGATCTGCAAACGCTTCTCTTAAGCGAACTGCGAGTTGGCTGTCTTTTTTATCGAGCAGGATATCCGCCAAAACTTGAGCTAACTTAGTAGAAAGTATTCTAAAAGAGTCCGCTACTCTTAAAACGGCATTGATTCCAGAGGAAATATTGTCTGTTACATTCGTCATAAGGATAAAATTTCAAATTTACTTCTCCTGACAATTCATTTAACATTCTCATTATCCCCTTTTCTTTTTTCCTAAAATAGTCTTGTATGTATATTAGGTATACTCAGACGAATTCTGCACTCCTGTCCCTGATTCCGCATTGGGCATATTATGTAAACAATTTCATTCTGAATAATCTGGGTAGTGGAAATGATTTTTTGTTTACAGAATAACATTTTAAACAAACATTGTCAGAAATTTCTAAAAGAAGTAAAATAAGCAAACTAAATATGGACAAAGAAAACATTTTAATTCAGGAGCTTGGAAAACTGGAGCTTACTGAGCTAAAAAAAGTAGCTGCTCTTTGGAATCTTCATAAGTTCACAGGAAAAGACAAAAAGACCTCTGTAACACAACTCTATTCCGCCTTTCAAGAAGAATTCTATCTAAAGTCGATACTCGAAAAGCTCACTCCCATTCAAGTTAATATATTCTCTCTAATTCTAAAAAATAAAAACGTTCAGACCTTAGGAGAGATTGTTAGAAAAACTGCTCTTCATCCGATCAACGCAGAAACAGAGTTAGGTGTACTTAGAAAATATTGTTTGGTATATCAAAGAAAAAATCGGGAACGATTAACTAACAACTTAGATAAATACCATGCGTACCAAGAAATTGCAGATTTAATAAAACTAGATGTAAACGCAAAAGGGGAAAAATTCAAATTATCCCTAGATAAATATTTACATAAATTGCCGGTAGATCAAATTTCTAGTGAATGGGTAAAAGCCGTCGGTCTCAAGAAAATTGATTCATCGGATGATTTTGCAAAGATTGCCTTATCTGAAGAGGGAATTGGACTTTGTATACAATCTTTAAGTGAAATTGAAAGAGATGTTTTACTTTATATCTACACACATGGTGGTGTCATTGAAGCAGAGGTGGTTCGAAATTATATCAGTGTGAACCGCGAAAAATTTGAACAAATTGTGCCTGATTTAACCGCAAAAGGTCTAGTATTTGATACCTACTATGTCGATGAAAAATTTATTCGTATCATCACGATTCCAAAAGAGATTTTGAATTATATCCAGGTGCATACTCTTTTACCTTCTGTAAAAAAAGGAACCAAACAAAAACAAGAAAAAATTGCAAAGAACGATTTGGATTTTTTCTTAAATATCAAAAAGATGATTTCGTTTATTTCTAGAAAGGGCTTAAGTCTTGCAAAGTCAGGTAAAATCAAACAAGCAGATAACAAACGTACAGAGCAAGATTTACTGAAACCGGATATTGATATTTTCCCAGAGAAAGGACAGGTATATCAAATCGAACTGATTTTACCTATCTTAAAGATACTGAACTTAGTTGATATCAAAGGGGAAAATATCGTGTTAACCGGTGAGATTGATGAATTTCAAAAGAAAGATATTTTTGAATTAATGAATCTCGTGATTCATGAGACCAATGAAGTTCGGTCTAAGCGTTTTAATCCGCCGGAAGTTTTTTCGGCGATTGAAGTTCCATTTTATGATAAACCAATCCTTGACAAGTGTGTGCAAATCATTCTCAATATGGGAAAAGTAAATACGTCAGTTATATTTTCTAACGTTGTCAGAGAAAACTTAGTATTAGCCCCTGGTTTTAAAATTAAAAATTTTGAATCAGATCTACTTGATTTACGTAAAGAAATTATCAGTGCTGTATTTTACTTACATTTATTTGGGTTATTGGAAGTAGAGTATCCTTCTCGTTTTTTAGTTCTATCTGATTTAGGAAAATACTATTTTCAATCTAAACCGGTTCCTAAGAATACAGAGAAAGGAGGAATCACAATAAACTCTGACTTCAGTATCATTGCGTTTCCTGAAAAATGTTCTCTTCATGGAATTCATTTACTCAAAGTATTTACGGAGTTGAAAGATTACGATAGAGTATTTACATTTGCATTGACGAAAGACTCTTTCCAAAATGGAATTCTACTTGGATATGACCCAAATCTTTTCATTCAATTCTTAAAAGAATCTAGCAAAGCAGATCTTGCTCAGAATTTGATGTTCTTGTTTGACGATTGGAGCAAAAATTTACCAATCGTAGTGGTTACTGAGGATTGTGTGCTACTCAAGACTTATGATACACATGTGATGGAGTTATTACTCGGTCAGATCAAAGGGAAAAAGATTGTTTTAGAAGAAATCAGTCCTGAAGCGATTCTAATTGATAAATCTAAAATCCAGGACGTAATTCAAATTTCGGAAAAGTTGAACCTGATTATAAAACTAATCAGGTAATTGTAAAACCCTATTCAGGGTCTGTGACTTTAATTTTACTTTTAAAATTCCAGGCTCTGAATGGTGCTATTGCTTCTAATCTCTGGTCAAGGACGAAGTAAAGTCTATCCCCGTATTTGACAAGTCCACCTTTATAATGTGCATATTTCGTTTTATGATCCACCAATCCTACCTCTTTTACCTGTTTCCAGTCTTCACAAGTTTTGAGTGATGGCACTTTTCTTAGATACAATTCTTTGATTGTATTGTCTTTTACTGCGTCTCTTAAAATTTTTTCCCATTCCATACAGAATAGATTCCTTACTTTTT
>JAGOHK010000175.1 GCA_017996175.1 Leptospiraceae bacterium | reverse complement strand
GGGGCGCGATCTCTATTGAATGGCTTTCTTTCGCCAGAGCCTTCCCCATCTCTTCGAGGAAAACTTCTGTTAAACGGCTTACGTTCGCCTCTATCTTCTCCACCTTCTCTACGTGGGGCGCGATCTCTATTGAATGGCTTTCTTTCGCCAGAGCCTTCCCCATCTCTTCGAGGAAAACTTCTGTTAAACGGCTTACGTTCGCCTCTATCTTCTCCACCTTCTCTACGTGGGGCGCGATCTCGGTTGAATGGTTTTCTCTCGCCAGAGCCTTCCCCATCTCTTCGAGGAAAACTTCTGTTAAACGGCTTACGTTCGCCTCTATCTTCTCCACCTTCTCTACGTGGGGCGCGATCTCGGTTGAATGGTTTTCTCTCGCCAGAACCCTCTCCATCTCTTCGAGGAAAACTTTTGTTAAACGGTTTGCGTTCGCCTCTGTCCTCGCCACCTTCACGACGGGGTGCACGATCTCTGTTGAATGGCTTTCTTTCGCCGTCTTTTTTAAATTCTGGTTTATAACTGCGTTTTGGTGATTCTGAGTTATCCCTATCTTTGTCTCTTCCTAAGAAACTAGGTTTGCCTGCTGGTTTTCGAAAATTGCCACCTTCTCTTTTATCGCTGCGACCACTGCCGCTAGCACCGCCACTGCTATTTCTGTCATTTGTAAATTTTTTATTGACTGGCTTGTACTTACTTTTATCACTGGAAGAGGAGGGTTTCTTATCAGGCTTTTTTGGGTTGTTTTTTTTGGGATTGTCTTTCATGATTAAACTCAAAGTCCAGTTTCTCAAACGAGACTCTAGTGCAAAGAGATTTATTCTATTTGATTTCAAAAATGAGCCAACAAGCATGGTCTAAAGATTACTTATGAATCCTTTAAAGAAAAAACCCAGAACAAAAAATCTAAATCCAGTGCCGGAAAAGCCAGAATGGCTTCGTGTAAAACTGAGATTTCCCATGGATTCAGACCCTGTGATGGATGTGAGGAAAAATCTCACCGAAACTCGCCTGAATACAGTTTGCGAGAGTGCGTCTTGTCCCAATCTCAATAATTGTTGGTCAAGAAAAACAGCGACTTATATGCTTGCGGGAGATATTTGCACAAGAAGATGCGCCTACTGTGATGTTGCCTCTGGAAAACCTTTTGCACTAGATAAAAATGAACCCGTTCGTGTTGCCGAATCGGTGGAAATTCTTGGACTTCGCTATGTAGTCATTACTGCGGTAAACAGAGATGATCTCCCAGATGGTGGAGCAATGCATTTTCAAGAAACAGTTCTCGAAATAAAAAAAAGAAGCCCCGAATGTAGAATTGAATTACTCATTCCAGATTTAAAAGCAAAACGCGACTCTCTCGATTTAATTTATTCTGCAAAACCAGACATCATCAATCACAATATTGAAACAGTAAAAAGTCTTTTTAGAGAAGTAGCACCCGCTAAAAATTACGAAACATCTCTTCGCGTTTTGAAAGATATTTCCGAACATGGATTTGTAACTAAAAGTGGAGTTATACTTGGACTCGGCGAAACAATCGAAGAAGTAAAAGAATGCATTCAAGATTTACGTAACCACGGGGTAAGTATGCTCACCATCGGACAATACATGCAGCCTACTCCCACCCATTACCCAGTAAAAGAATTTGTTCGACCAGAAGTTTTTGTCGAATTAAAACAATTTGCTTATTCACTCGGATACAAACATGTAGAATCAGGTGCATTGGTGAGAAGTTCTTACCATGCAGATGAACAAGCCGATTTTTTAAACCGCGCATAATCCATGTTAAAGGTAAATGTATATTTCGATGAAGAGAGTATTAAACAGTTAATCTACGACTCTCTTGCGACCGAACTTCCCAAAATTGAAGAAATTAGTAACTACGATATAAAACAAATTATCTTTGATATGACAAAAAAAATAATCAGCGATGATATAGAATGGGCTGATGCAGAAAAATTTGGAAAAAATAGAATGTTAATTTATCATAAAAATAAAGTTCTACAACTAGACACCACGGAACTCATTGAATCTATTCGCGTTTTACATAAGGACTATTTAGAACCAAAAGTTTAGAATTTTCCTTTTGTCTGATAATCATATACTACTTCTACAATATCATTTGTATTGATGCGGATAATACCATTTTCCGTATGAACTACCATAATTGAATCTTCCTGATTGATAATCGCGCCAATTTCTACTCTTCCATTTACTAAAATAATTTTTTCAATTCTCTCATAGTATTTTACAATATCTTTATTTGATTGAAGTCTCTTTGGCTCAACTACAATGGACTCATTAAATTTTACTTTTTCTACTTCTTGTTTAGATGTAACTTGGCTTTCTAATGCATTTCTTTTTTTTTCTAACTCCTCTGCCTTTGTCTCATCAATACGTCCACTGCTTAATTCTTCATTTAAAAGAATCATTTCATTTGCAACTTTGGGATCAACAGATACAATTGTCTTAATTTCTTGTTGTTCCGTTTTAGTTAACTCAGCAGGTTCTGCTTTTTCAGAGGAAATTTCGGAAAGTCTTCCTAGAATCTCTTTTATACTTCGATTATCTAATCTATCAGAAAGCAATAACTCGTCTTTTGCAGGAAGTTGAATTTGCTGATCTTTTTCCAAAACAACCTCTGCGCTTTGTAAGGTTTGATAAAGTTTTTTTAGCCCAGCATTTTTTTCTAATTCCTCTAGGGGAATTTTTTCAAAGGAAGGAACTCTTGGAGATACAGAGACAGATCCTTCTACTACTTTTATTACAGCAGTTTGGTCTTTTTTAATATCGAGGATAAATGCTGTTCCCCGCACTCCCGCAACCATTGTGGGAGAAGATAGATTAAAACTGTCATTTTTATTTTCTTTAGTTACAGTTGCAAAAATTTTACCACTATTAAGCAACATTCTAGTTTCTGAGTTTCCATTTACATTGTTTAAAAGTTGAGTAAATTCTAAGTTTGAATTTGCCCCTAATCTAATAGCAGAGCTTTTTCCGATTTGAATATCCACTTTAGATTTGGGTCCTGTAAGAATCCTGTCTCCTGTTTTAAAAGCAGATCCGAGAACTGCTTTTTCCTCGGTGAGATCAGCATGAACAATTCTGGAATCTCCAACACTAAATACAACGAGTGCGGAAACAGCATTTTCCTTTCTCTCTTGTTTTGTTTCGATACGATCGATTGGTTTTCGACAATTAGCAAAGAAAAATAGACTTGTAAGAAAAAAAACAAAAGATAGTTTAATCATAAAGTTAAGAACCTCACTATTGGAATAGAATGAATGATATATCGCAGCATCTCAGATGTCGGACAATCTTAAAAGCAATTTTTTTCATAAGTGCTATATTTTCGTTTGTATTTACCTATTAAATAAAATAAAGTAGTAACAGAGATAAAAACGATGGAATTTAAAAAACTTTTTCAAAGAAAATTGAATCTTGCAATACTCCTATTCTCAGTTTATGTCTTACTCAATTGTTCCATAACACAAACCCAACAAAGAGCCCTCCAGAATTTTGGAGAGACGGCAATCGTTATGTCCAATTTAACTTCGAATGAGCTAATTACAATGAGAAATGCGACAATACAAATGAATATGAATCGAATTCGTTTGGAAAATATGTCCAAATCCAAGGAAGAAATGAATACGAACGAAAAAAAAGATTACGAACAGCTTGATGGTTCTTTTACAATCCCAATCGTATCTATTCGCCTAAAGGCAATCACTACCATCCGCTCTTACGCAAAATTACTATTATCCCTTTCGTCTGACGCTTCTAGAAGAGAATTAGAACAGGCAACTCAGAGTTTTTTATTCAGCACACAAAACCTTACAGGGGAATATAAAAAGTTTGATGAAAAAAAACTCAATACGATAGGAGAAACGGTAAAACTTTTTGGCGGAATTTTAACCGAGCATAAAAAGAAAGATGCAATTCAGTCCATCATCCTAGAATCCAAAGATCAAGTGGAATTACTATGTGATTTACTAGCAAAAGACTTTGATCCGAAAGGAGGTAAGTTAGCTACCTATTTCATTGTAACCGGAAAGGATTTACAACAAGTAGCAGACGAAAAGTTAGATCCGACGAGTGAAATAAAGTCAGAAAAAATTAAGACTAGAGCATTAATCGCATTTCAGCTTGCAGAAAAAAATATTCAAAAAAGAGATACTATTTTACCAGAAATTGCAAGTGCAATTCTAAACTTTAAGAAAGCAAATGCGGAGTTACAGGAATCATTTCGATCAGAGGTTTATACAACGAAAGATATTGCTCAATTCGTAAATACAGTAAAAGCAGTACAGGACTATAGGGCAATTTTAAAATGAAAAATTGTAGGACAATTTTAAGATAAAAAAAATGGAAGAGTAATTTTAAATTAAGGAAAAAAAGATGGGAAAAAAGGAAGTCAACTATTTGGATATTTTGGATGCCCTACAAATCCTGGTAAACAAAGCAGAGGGAAAAGAAAAAACAGAACTTCGTGCAAAGCAGAAATTATTCACAAAACAAATTAAAAAAATAATCGCACTCGATATAGAAAGGGATAATGAGAAGTATGCGTCCGCAATAGAGAGTCTTGAAAAAACGAACAAAGATATTGAATCTGCGATAAAAGATGTAAATAAAATTTCCACAGTCCTTAATTCCATCGCAAGTACAATGAATGTAATTGGAGAGATTAAAGAAATTGTTTAAAATTCGTTTTCTTTCTCAAAGTCCTACACAATCATTATTCCAAACGTGATTTCAAGAAATTTTATTTTTTTACGCATTGTAAACTACTTAATTTGTATTTTAATTTTAACATGCCATTTTTCAGAACTAAATAAAAGTAAGTCTAATCCTGAATTAAAATTTGGAGGAACAGAACCTGCTCTTGAATTTCCGAAAAATACAGAATGGATAAACACGATTAACCCCATTTACCTAAAAGATTTAAAGGGAAAAATTGTATTACTTTATTTCTGGAAATACTCCTCAATCAATTGTATTCATACATTTGTAGACATAAAAAAATTAGAAAAAAAATGGAAAAATGAACTAGTAATAATTGGAATTCACTCACCCAAATTTTTAGCTGAAAAAAATAAAGAGAATTTAAGGCAGGCAATTTTAAGAAACGAAATAGAACATCCAATCCTAAACGATATTGATTTTACAATTTGGAGGCAATACCAGATTGGCTCTTGGCCTACATTTGTTTTGATTGATCCGAAAGGAATGGTAGTTGGAGTTCAATCAGGAGAGAGCATCTACGAAGGGTTTGATAAAATTCTATCCGGTATGGTCGAAGAATTCAATTCATATAAGCTAATTTCGATTACCCCGAATAAATCAATTTCTCTTGAAAATAAAAAAGTCACAGACCATACACTTTCGTTTCCTGGAAAATTGATTCTAAACGAGACAGGAACTGAGCTATTTGTATCCGATACAAATCACAACAGAATTCTAAGAATCGACACAAAAACGAAAAAAATTCTAGACACAATCGGAAATGGAAAAGCGGGATTAAATGATGGGAATTTCTTAGAAGCTAAGTTTCATTATCCGCAGGGACTCACTCTTAAAAACGAATTTTTGTATATCGCAGATTCCAAAAATCACTCGATCAGGGAAATAAACCTAAAAACTAAAAAAGTACAGACGTTAGCCGGAACTGGTGAACAAACAAAATCCTATAATGTTTCCGGAAAAGGAAAAGAAGTTTCCTTCAATTCCCCATGGGATCTGATAGAATATAAAAATAAATTGTACATAACTATGAGAGGTTCACACCAAATCTGGGTATTGGATTTACAAACCTTAGAAGCAGATGTATACGCAGGCTCGGGAAGTGAAAATCTATATGACGGCAAATTAGAAGAAGCCTCCCTCGCACAACCTACCGGGATTACAAAAGATCGAATGAAATTTTACCTAACTGATAGTGAAACCAGCTCCGTTCGCTCTATTGATTTTACCTCTTCTGAGTCAGTTAGCACTGTCATCGGGAAAGGTCTATTTGAATTTGGAGATTTAGATAACTCCTATCCACAGGCAAGACTCCAATACCCGATGGGAATTAGCTATAGTAACGGCAAATTGTATATAGCCGATACTTTCAATAATAAAATCAAACTCATCGACCAATTTGAAAAAACTTCGGTCACTCTTGCCGGCACAGGAAAAATAGGAGCGCAAAATGGCAAACTTCTAGAAGCAAGTTTTTTTGAACCATCCGGAATTGCTGCATTTCAAAATAAAATCTATGTTGCCGATACGAACAATCATTTAATCCGCTTAATTGACTTAGAGAGTAAAATGGTTTCGAACTTTGAGATTTTGGAATAGGAAAAAGATTACCACACGCCAAGGCTATGAACACAGATGGACACGGATGAAAGAACAATTACGACATGATATTGAAAAATAATAATTCTTCGTATCGCTAAGGCTAATTTAAATTTTCCCCTGAAACAATATCTTATTTTTGGGATATCTTTTCGACATGAGTTTTTCTTTTCTTAGATTTATCCCACGGTAAAGGCTCACGTCCTTTATTTTTATTTAGTATTCCAAGAAACTCATCCTTAGTAACATTATTTTTTGGGAATAAGTTAGACATATCATTTGTAGTAAAGAATTTCTCTAATATTGCAAATTCAGAGAATTCTTTGATTGTTTTTTTTTCTTTTTTTGATAACTCCTTTAGTATTTTGGCAACGGAATCTGGAATTTCAACTTGAACTAACATATCTTAAACTCCTATCATTTCTAAAAATTCACCAGGTTTAATAGTTTGGCTTTTAAATTTTTTCTTCATATTTATCCTTAAGAAAAGGTCTCCACAGAAAATAAATTTCATGGGGCACCGATACAGATTTAATATAATCTAAAAAAACTTCAATTTCTCCAAATGATAATCTCAATTCTTTTCTATGATCTTTTAAAATCTTTTCATATTCAAGTAAAAGTGGATTCGAAATATGCAATCTAAAAATTCCATTCCCTATCAAATTAAGTAACTTGCCAGAATCGCCATCTGGCGAGTATAATCCAGCAAATAAGACATTTGTATCTAGAATGATATCCACTTTCGTATGAATCTAAACTAACCCCCTAAAAAATCTAGCATTCTTTTTTCCAATCAATGCAAAACCGAAGCTGTGTGAACCAAAGTATGCCTCACAAAAACGAAATCGGCGCTTGTTATCCTTAGTTGGCTACGTGGAGGTGGAATACCAAAAGTATACATGTTTGGTTCGACATATTATGGAACGAAGCTTGCCTGGGACATATTCATAGACTCTCCCAAGAGGTGAATCTTTGCTATGAAAGAGATGAGACCGTGAATTGTTATAATGGAAAAAGACCAATAAAATCAAGACTAAAATGCAATACAGACAAAGTGAAAAGAGGCTAGGAAATGGAAAAATTTTTGTCAGATTTGGAACGCAGCGTGCCAAATTAGGAGGGGTTGGTTTAGATAATATGAGGATACTTATTATTATCCTACATATAAGTCTTCTAGCGGTAAAAGTAATACTGATTATGCGAAAGAGCCCGAATAACAAAAAGGTCTTAATGGAGCCTTACAGCGTGTTCAAACGATAAAGTCGCTGTGGCGGGTTTTTGGTTTTCCCGTTCGACTCCGCTCAGGGCAGGTTTGGCGTTACCGACGTAGCCTTCTGAAGTCATCAGACGTGAAGGCGAAGGTCTGCCAGGTTTGCGCCGTCAGCGCAAAGGGAGGATTGCCATTTACATAAAAACCAAAAAAAGGTAACAGTAAAGATCCCCCCGCTGGGCAAGCGGTATAAAAAGAAAATCCCACTCTGGGAAGAGAAGGCAAAGAAGTTCGGGTAATAGGGTGAAACCCTACAAAGAAAGAAAAAAATCCGACAACGCCGATGCGTTAGGGATCGAACGGTGTCATCTTTTTTTATCTTTTTGAAAAAAGATGACAATAGAGAGAGCCCGACGGCACTAGGAGTAAAATGGCTAATCACAATTACACGCAAGCTGCCGGAACGCCCAGTGCAAAATAGGGCAATTCTATTTTTTCAACTTA
>JAGOHK010000052.1 GCA_017996175.1 Leptospiraceae bacterium | reverse complement strand
TACCTTTTGAACTTCTTGAGTGCTCAACGCCTAACGGCATCTAAGATTAATACATTTATATAGTTGACCCTTGCTTTCCCGATTTTTGGAAGTGCTCAACGCCTAACGGCATCTAAGATTAATACATACTTGACTAGTTGGTACAGGGTCAGACCAGATTATATTCCCCGTGCTCAACGCCTAACGGCATCTAAGATTAATACATTCCCAGTGGTCGAGCTAAATTTTACGCTGATTGTGGGTGCTCAACGCCTAACGGCATCTAAGATTAATACATTTTATCAAAAAGGGTGATAGACGATTCTTTGTAATTGTGCTCAACGCCTAACGGCATCTAAGATTAATACATCCACGTGGTTTCGGACGTGTTGGTACACGTGGTTTAAGTGCTCAACGCCTAACGGCATCTAAGATTAATACATTCCTTCAATCAGAGAAGAAAACAGAATACATCAAAAGTGCTCAACGCCTAACGGCATCTAAGATTAATACATAATCTGAAAACTTTAGCGAGTTTTTGGTTGCCTAATTGGTGCTCAACGCCTAACGGCATCTAAGATTAATACATATTTTCTTGTTCTTCTTTCTTGCTTGTAGGCTTTGGTGCTCAACGCCTAACGGCATCTAAGATTAATACATGTTACTTTAGAAATTCCGACTGCTCGACGTAAAACCATGTGCTCAACGCCTAACGGCATCTAAGATTAATACATTTTGAAAATATTTTGTAAAAAATTCGTCTAACTTGTGTGCTCAACGCCTAACGGCATCTAAGATTAATACATTTCTGTCATACCCTGTCATACCCTGTCATACCCTGTGTGCTCAACGCCTAACGGCATCTAAGATTAATACATAAGATTTGGCTTGCGCCTAGTGGCTGGACAAAGATTCGTGCTCAACGCCTAACGGCATCTAAGATTAATACATCTTCCAGAGTTTGGTTTTATCCTATTTTCACCATCGTGCTCAACGCCTAACGGCATCTAAGATTAATACATAGCGAATTTTTTCTTAAGGATACAATGTATAGAAAGGTAGGCTTTGCAAGGCTTTATTTTTCGAATTCATGGACTTTCTTATAAGCACAGTGCTACTCAGAAAGGACAGGCATAATTTTATCTCGGAGTCAATTGGAAGCAATAAAAATATAGTTCTTTTCGTAATCATGTATGACTCTTTGTAATTTCCTCATTTGGGCATTATTCTAATTCATTCAAACAAAAAAAACACTTTTATGTCGCTAACATTCAATGGTACCTGTTTATAAAATTCGATATGAACTTTCTTCTTTTTTCCATTCCAATTTAGGATTATGGGTATGAATTCTTTGAGCACAGGAATCACAAAATCTTAAATAAAATACACTATCCTCTTCAGCAATTCGTTTTGTTAATTCGAATTTTATTTTTTCAATGTCCCTGTCACTAGCTTGCACTCGAAAGATACTATGTTGAATTCTTTCTCCATAGCCTTCTAAAAACTTGGCAACTTTCCGAAGACGTTTTGGATTACTGATATCATAAGATACAATCCAATTATTTCTCATTATCTTAACCTCGCTTTGGCGAATAATCCCGTTTTGTCCGTCCATTCTTTTTCTAATAACCGAACTTCGAGTTCTATCATTCTATAATATGACATGGAATAATTTGTTACAGGATGTTTCCATGTATCATCTAATCTTTCTTCGTAAAGTTGAATTGCCTTTTTTCGTCCAGTGTCGGATAACCAGACTTTTTCTTTTGTGACAATAAAATCATTCTTAATATCCCACATCAAACGATTTACAGATCCTATCAAAACCATATCGCATAACGTTACTCTAAACAATTCCATTATATCCAATATGAGAGGTTCAGCAGAAGAACGAGGAGTATGATAAAATCCAATAGATGGGTCAATTCCTACCGCAATGATTGCTTGATTTACAGAACGAAATAAAAGGGAATATAAAAAACTAAGAGCGGCATTGTATCTGTCTCTTGGAGGACGTTTACTTCTACCAGAAGGAATCATTTCAGAAGGAACTGATTCGATTAAAAAAGAAGGAATTGTTCCATGATAGATTCTTGCGATTGATCCTTCATAGCCGCGTAGAGAGTCGATGGAATCTACTTTGTTTATTTCAGATAAAAGATTTCGAATTTGTTGTTTTTTGGTTTCTTGTTCTTCACTATTCAGTTTTTTTGTGCGACTAACACGGAGTAGATACTTAAACTGAGTTTCGCATTTGGCAAGTGCTAATTTCTTTGCTAGATAAAGTTTGAACTTTTCATCTACTAATGTTTCATACTGTCTAAGTTTTCTTTGGACATTATTTGGGTTAAAATTTAAGCCACCTACATAATTTCCACCACCAGTATACCAATGAATTGGAATTTTTTGATAAGCAAGAAATTGAATTAATTGAGACGAGATCTGAGAACTACCATGAATATTGACTGATTCGATTTCATTTACGACTAATTTCGTTTTCTCTACTTCGTCTTTTGTAGTTCTCTTTTCAACAACAATCGTATCACCTTCTTTAGATATAGAAGTTTTATAACCTGTGATATGTATGGTTTCTTTTTCACGGGCTGGTGGAAATAAACGAATTGGCACGTAGGTCTTAGATGTCACCACTCTATTTTCTTCGGGCAAACAAACAGGAGCAAGAGAACATCGAATACATATATTCGGATTATCCGCTACAGGCGGTCTTTTTACCGTGTTCATTAATTCCTTTGCACGTTTTAATTTTTCTTTCGTTCTTTCTTTTAATTCATCTGTAATTGGAATTTTTACTAATACATTATCTCGGTGGTATTTTATCCTTCCCTCTTCAATTTTTCTACCAGTAGACTCTTCGACTAATAATGCGTATCCAGTCACTTGAATAATATCAGGTTCCCATGCATCTTTTATTTTACCATTCGATTTAGAACGTCCTTTTTTATGTTCATACGGAATCCAATTTCCGTCTCTTTTTTGTAACCTATCCGCTTTACCTGTAAGTCCCAATACTTCACTTGTATATTCAAATGTTTCTATTCGATTAATGTCAGCATTGTCAATTTGAATTTCCTCATGAAGAGTTCTACCTTCATATACTCGTTCATCAGCAATTAGAATTTTTTCCACTTCTTCCAAATAAAATAGGCGTTCACAGTAGGTAATGGAATGTAACCCCATGACACGTATTAATGGTTCAGTTTCATCGTTCATTGTTTTGTCCTATAGCATAAATTTTAGTGAAATCAAATAAATGGGCGTTTTCGTAATAGTGGGCAGAATGTATTCTGCCCCTACATGTATATGTGCCATTTTGTATCGTAGGGGTTGAATAATTTCAACCCACAAATACGACATAACCCGCAAATACAACAAATTCCATTTATTTCGAACGAACCACAAATATGATATGGTCTGTCTGCACGTTTTAGATATTGTATTCATCATCATTCCATTTTAACGGATTTGCTTGGATGTATTGTTTTATGCGAAAATAATCTTCCTCTGTTCGGATGATATGCTCATAATAATTTCTTTGCCATTGAAAATATTCACATTTATTTTTATTACACCACCGGGTTACGGCTGCTTTAAATGAGCGGATAATAGAGGGAATAGAATTTTTTTGTACATTTTGAAATGTTGATTCGTTTTGCGGAATATCGGGTTGAATATCGGGTTGAATATATTCAACCCCTACGTTTGTACTGTGTGGATTTAATTGTATTATCCCGTGCAGATGATTTGGCATAATGATATATTCATCTAAAATGGTATTTGGGAAATGTGATGGAATTTCTTTCCAAAATAAATCTGTAATTTTGCCTATGTCGGATAATTCCATTATTCCGCCATGAATGCGTCCTAAATCACATCGTTTTTCTTTAACGCATATTGTGATGTAATAGAAATTCTCATTGGCATAATTGTATCCCTTCAACCGGATTGATTTTCTACTATTACGTTCCATATCAATTTATATTGGTCTATTTTGTTGGAATTGTTCCGGGCTGAATGATGATTTCTGGCTGAATTGTATTAGCGGGCAGAATGTATTCTGCCCCTACGTGTTTATTGATTGGCTGTTTTTCTTTCCCGCCTATTTTTAATGCAACGCACAATTTTCGTAACTGTGAAACTTTCTTTAATCTAAATGTAATTGCATCTGCCGACATATCAGTGTTATCCATTGAGTTCTCCTTTTAATTGCTGAATATCCTGCTTATCTTGAAAACTATTTCTCAACAATTTTAATTCAATTAAGGCTTCTTTATTTAAAACTTTTACAAATCCATTTTCAAAAGGTAATCGTTCTCTTTTTTCCCAAATATGCATTAGGTCATTAGAAAGAATTAATAAATCCAGTGGTATATAATCCCCACTTTCTTTATCAATTTTTGTAAATCTATGAATCCTGACTTTGCCATTTGAAAAATTCATAGGTTCAGCTTCTAATAGATAACCTAATTTTTTAACTACACTTCTTATTTCGTTTACACTCTCTATTAAAACCACGAAATCAATATCAACCGTCGCTCTTAAGAATCCATGCACAGAAACTGCCAGTCCTCCACATAGCGCATAATCAATAGAATTCTCTTCAAATTCCTTTACTAATTCACTAAATTCTTGGTATATGTCTAACATCTATATCTCCTTTGGTGCCCCAATTTATGACCTATATAAAATATATCCTGACCGAATAATTAGGGCAGAATGTAGTAATTGGACAGAATCGTAATAGTGGGCAGAATGTATTCTGCCCCTACGTGTATGTGTGGCATTTTGTACTCGTAGGGGTTGAATACATTCAACCCATTTGTTCGATTCAATTCCCATTATTTATTTCCCGTGGTGTCCATACCCATGCGTTAGGCGGTAATGCTGATAAAATGTTCATCAGTAATTTCCTCAAAATTTATATTTTCATCTAAATTAAACTGCATCCATCTTGTATTGTATGAACCCACATGATCGACCCAAATTGGAAGACTAAGCTGTCCTTGTGTAACTGGATTTAATAATTGAAATTTTCTTTTATCTTTTTCTTTGGCGAAACGTATTTCATCTACAAGATGTGTGCTTTCTCCAAGACAAAGCGAACCAAATCTAGAAATTGATGCCGGGTCTTTAATCGCATTCTCGACTTTTTCTTTTAGGCAAATTTCCGCTTGTTCATTTCCTTTCATAATCCAAATCAAAAGTTCTGTACCAGATAAAAGCTCTTGAAAATCAGGCGTAGCATTGCTACCAATACCTGGACCTGCTTTCACGATTTTTACTCTCCACATTTTTCTTAATATTGTCGATCGCTCTGGTTCCGATAATAGCGCAATAGCAATCTTAGCCCCTTTGTATACATCCCTATCTTTTTCTCCAATCATGGAGAGTAACATCCCGTAAACCGTAGAAGGAGCCGGAACAGGCAAGGACTCAGCAAAAGTCCTCGCGTAGGAAGCCCGAAAACAAGCAATAGGAACGGATACATAAAGGCAAATGGAATCAGATTTCATTTCTTAGCCTTTAATTTTAAATCATTAGAAATTCTTTTTTCCACTTCCGCAAAACCGTTCTTAACCCCCGGAAAAAGTGCGACACCATTTTTCTTTAACGCTTGCACGTCAGGATGGTTTGCAATGAAGCCAGCAATAATTAATGTATCTGGTTCAATGTCCCCAGAATTTACTTTTTCAATAATTGTTGGAATAGAAATTTCATTTTCTTTTTCTTCGAAGGAATAAAGGATTCGCGGTGCAAAATCATCTGTCCATCTTAAAATTACTGATTCAGGAGCAAAGTCGTACAAGAATCGACTTTGGTTTCCTGCAACCTGATTGATATTTAGAATGCCTTCTAATATTTGCAAAACTCTAGAGCTATCAGATAAAAATTCAGGAGTTACAGAAAACCCATATTGGTATCTTGTAGCATGAACTTCGGTACCGTACAAGCTAGTATTTGATTTGGTTCCACTTTTTGCATTGAATGTAATATCACCAGCAAATGGTGTGGTTGATAGAGCCTTAGTAAATTCTAAAATTCCCTTGCGAATTGTTGCAGTTCCTTTTTCTCCTTCCTGCTTACCTGCTTCCGCTTGCATAAATCCGAGGGCATCATCATCTAAAAATTTCTTAGCTCCCTTTTGTGGCTTATCAGACCAAGCAGACCATTTTGTATCAGCAAAATTGATTTCGCTATTATCCGCATCCCATGTTCTGTTTGTTTCCTCTCCATTTTTTTGCCAAAGATAACGGATTGCCCATCTGATTGATTCGGCAGAAACCGTTGTATGCGTTTCGCCTTTCCAAAGAAGTTTTTGCAGAGTAGTAATATTACCCTCCGTTTCACCTCTGTTGTTTGCTGCTGTCCCGTAATGTGTTAAAACTTGACCAAATAAATGTTTACTCATCGTTATCCTCTTCTTCTGTTATTTTTGTAATACTGTTCAATGCTTCGTCTTCATTTTTATTTTCTGCTTTATAGCTCACTAATGCAAGTAGTGCCAAATCTCTTCCCTTTTTCCAATTTTCATTTTCAAAGAAAATCATTACCTTGTCCCAATTATCTCGAAGTTCAGGAATATTCCCGGCTCTTGACCAAAAATCAGTAATCGTTTCTCTGAATGATTCTAAGTTTTTACTTTTAACCAAAGCAACTCTAAGTCTTTCAAAATCTCTTGCTACAAGATTTCCAAAAGAGCCTCCACCGTTCTTTTTAGAATCACCGCCTAACTTTCCTAATCGTCTTTTCCATGCAGTATGACAGGCTTCAATAAATACTTTTTCTGCATCATGATCGAATTCAATTTTCTTAATCATCTCATTCAACTCCTTTGTTTCATATTTTATTTTATAAAAAAGATTCCCAGATTTATCTTTTGATGGCTTAACCAGCTTTTGAAAATTGTAGTAAAATTCTTTTCCATTAATTATATTCTCGCAGAATAATTCTTTGGACATTGGTACTGATATATAGGTACTTTTAGGTTTTTTAATTTTTCCCTGTTTATCTTTTTCTTCTTTTAGTTCCCTGATTGATGATCTTAATACCTTGGAAATTAAATCGTATTGATTCAGTTTTTTTTCTTTATCTAGTTTTATTTTATAAACAAAATTTTTTGTTCTTTGATTTGAATTCCATTTTGTATCGCCAACGCCAATAACCGTGATTAATGGAAACTTTTTAAGTTTAGTTTTTAATAAATTAGAGTATTCATTTGATAAATAAAGAGCTGATTCAGAAAGTCCAGCCATTGTAAGTTTCAATTCAGAGGATAATGCAATTTTACTCCGAATTTGTGAGAAGATTTCTAAATTGTCGATTTGAGGAATTACTAAACAAGCTCGAATTTTGGATTTTAAATGAGAATCAAAAATTTTAACGTAAACATATATGCATCCTACAGTAGCATATAACAATGGGAAAAAGGTATCCACTCTTTCCGACAATATGGTATTTGATAACCCTGAATGCTTTTCTGAACCTCCTAAATATAACGAATTTTTAAATTTAATTTCTTCTTGAAATTTATTTTTCTTGGTGTCAAATAGTAATGGAGTAGCTTGTTGGATTGAATAGGACAATACTCTTTGAAAACTAACCACTAGGGGTCTTTGTTCATCGCCTGCAAAGTTTTTCAGAATTGATTTTTCTACGCTGCAACTTCCTCGTAAAGTAGGCTGAAAAAAAGTATTTAAAAGTGATTTTTGGTTAATCAACTTATTTTCAATTGGCTGATTCCCATTTAATTCTAGTGCAGGAAAATAAAAGAAACCTATTTTATCTAATTGAAAAGAATACTTTATCAACTCTTCTAATGCCTTTCCTAATTTCTTATCATCAAAATTGAGGATAACGCTCGTTGTATCCAAAGTATATTCCAATCCTGCTATCTTTTTCTTTTTTTGATCTAATGATTGCAATGTCATATACAAACCACCAAGACCAACTTTGTGTAAATCGCTCATTCCGGGATTGGATAAGGATAATTTTAGTTCTGCCATTTTGCACCTTCTATTGAATCATATTCTATTAATTCATTTGGAATAATAAAGGCATGTTTGTGTAGAGTCAAATTTTTCATATCTAGCTTATTATTCATTGTCATTGGAATTATTAAATTTTCCGCGTTTTCTTTTCCAGTTTTTATTCTTTCCATATCGCTTTTAATGAGACAATTAACTGTTGTGCTTGCATCACGTAACCCTTTCTTCGGAGTTATAAAATAAAAGCTAGGTTTAGTAAAATCATAATAAGCCGCTGGATACATTTCTTCTTTAGAAGAGTTTAGCTTTAAAAATGTTTGTTGTAAATCATTCTGGCTAATTTCATTTGTCTGCTCATGTAATTCTTGAATCCATTTTCTTGCTAACTCTATTTCTTCTTTATCATAAGGTAAATGACTCTTAGGCTCATAGAAAAATACATCGCGACATGGAAAAGGATTCTCTGGAGTTGTTCTACGATTTAGTCTTCCAAGTCTTTGAATTAAAGAAGGGATTGGAGCAAGCTCTGTAAATAGCAAATCTGAATCAATATCTAAAGACATTTCAGAAACTTGGGTTGCGATTCCAATAACAGGTGGTGCTGAATCTAGAAATGACTCCATAAATTCACGATGACGCTTTACTCTATCTTTATATTTATATCTACTGTGATAAATTTTTACATTGTAACCGCTTTCTTTTAAGTCTCGGTAAATTGTTTGCGCCCGACCGACCGTGTTGACAACGACAAGTATTTTCTTATTTTGTGAATATTGTTTTATATCTTCGGCTAATGACAAATTGTCTCTAGGTGTATTGAATTTATACCGTTTCATTTCCATTAAATCGTGCGGTGATTCAATGTCTGTTAAGGTTGCAAACTCTCGTTTTAATAAGTCTTTTCGTTCAGGTTGTAATGACGCACTCATCAATAAGAATTTAGTATTTTTGAATAGATTGATAAAACTGACCATCACTTGAAACATTTCATCCGTAAAGGAATGAATTTCATCGAAAACAAAAATTCCAGTCGCAATAGATGGAAATGATAAAATAGATTTTCTACCATTTTTCATCAGAGATAAAACAGTATCTATAGTGCAGATAATTATTTTGGGATGATAAGTTGTCAATGCGTGAATTTTATCGGATATAATGGTATTATCCTCATCATCACCTGTATTTTGAATTCCGTCTAAATCCACATCGGAACGAGAATGAATTAACTCGGCTTCGTATCCGACATCATTCACGTAGCCCAGATAGCCTTCTGTTGCAGTTCCTGTTGTCGGATAACAAAAGTATAACTTATGATTATTTGCATTGTTTAAAGCCCATAAATAAGCTCCGATCGTTTTTCCTGACCCACAACCTGCTTCCACTAAAGTAACACGTTCTTTTGATTCGGAAATTTTTCTTTGAAATTGTCTAGGTACTTGTCCATTTAATCTTTCCTTTATAATTTTTTCTAGATCAGTTTGAGTGATGAAATTATTAAGTGATTTTAATATCCAATCTTCATATTTTATTTCTTCTGGAACAAGAGCACTTGCGATTACATCAGCACAAATAACTAAAGGTTTTAAAATAGTGGAAAAGATTAACCAATCTATGTTTTTCCCTAAAAATAATTCCCATTCTTCGCTAATCTCTTGGAATTTTCCAACGTAGTCTTGAATGTATTTATATTTTGTGTTCTTATGATTTGGTAAAAAGGAAAAAAGAAAATCGTTCGTAGGTTTATCTTCTCCAAAGAGGGAATCGAAATCTGAATGACTTGTATAAGCGATTAATTCCGTTGGGTATCCGCCATTACCCGTTAATCCTTTACAGGCAAGTTTTAAATCTCTATCCATTTTTAAATGGTGAGCAAGAATTCCGCTATAGATTGAGTTTATTAGTGCTTCTGTATTTTCATTACCGAGAGAAGATATTTGTTTTAATATGAAATTTCTTAATTTTTTCTCTGATCGAAGAATAAGGATAACGGAAAGAAATTCATGTCTGATTGGTTGCGATATTCTTAGATTCGTTTTATTTGTAATCATTTTTTGAAAACTATCATTCGCTTTTCCTAAATCATGTAAGAGACAAGATAGTGGCAAAATCACGTTTAGTCTCTCTTCCCAGATAGATAATTCTAATCCAATTGAATGTAGAATTTTTCTCCCAATAGATTTGCTTAATAATTCACCTGCTGATTCAACGGCTTTTAAATGGGGAATTAAGTAAAGTTCTTCCTTATTCTTGATTCGTTCATCGAACTTCTTCGCCCACAATTTATCCATTCCCACGCTCCCTATCCGCCATCGCATCCTTTAGCAAACTCAAATCCTCAAACAAATCCAACATCTTATCAATGCCCACATTTTCGAGTAAGAGACCAATCATGTTTAACCGCTGTTCATCAGACCAAAAAATTTTACCTTCAAACATTTCAATTTTCTCAGGAGTTAAATCATACTTAGCCCATGCTTCTTCTTTTACCCAAGCCCTACCTTTTCGTTTTATATTCCATTTCATCCTCGCACTCCCACAAAGTTACCACAGCCCATTTTACGACGACCACCGAGACCTTGTTCTTGGAGAAGAATAGAATCATTTGGATCGAGATTTGGGATTAATACCGGATAGCCGACAATTTCTTTATCTTTGATACGAATGGTTTTACGGATGGGATAATCGGAAGAATCCTTTTGAAATAAAATAGGTTCTTGTTTGATTCCAAGACTTTCTAGCTTTTTGGAAATTGATTCCTTGAAATCATCTAAGGATAGTGCGCCTTTGATTGTCACAAGACGGCTATAAAGAGTTTTGTGCGGTTTCAGCATGTAAGCCTGTGGGATGCCGAGTCGAATTTTTGCATCACCAAGAGTAATTTGTTTACCTGCGAGTTTGAGTAAAACGGGAAGATTTGCATTTTCAGTGCGGATTCTTAATTTGCTAGATTTGTTCAAATGAAGAGTTCTGAATTTATCGGGAATTCCAGAAATACCTCCTATTGAAACAGTTTTTATTTCATGTAGTTCAGGAATCATCCTAGCTAACGCGGAATACAACCAGTAACCGTGATCGGATGGTATTTGATTTCCTTGAACCTGAAATTTTAATTCTATTACTGCCATTTATTACCTCTTTGGGCAGGATGTATTCTGCCCCTACAAATTTCGGGTTTAATGTATTCGACCCCTAAAAATATTAAAATCCTATTGACGGGTGACGCATCTGATACTGTTGCCTCACGGTGACTTAATCCAAGTCATATAACCCAAGAAAAACCTAAAAGACACCCATAATGAAACTACTATTAAAACTGGATACTATATTTTCCTCTGCTATTTCCTATAATACTGTTGGGCAAGACAAATTAGGAGTGTAAGTGGAAAAAAACTCCTAAAAGGAAAAATATTATTACTTAAAAAAACCCGAAAAGAATATAATCGTAAAAAACAATGAAACTCTCAAACCTCATATCTCTGCGTATCAGTGCCGGCGCCTGTGCTGAGCTTTGTCGAAGCATGGCAATCCTTCTCTCCCTCACACTAAACGCACAAGAGCCATACCCGAAAATCTATGATTCTAAAACTTGGACTCCGATTGGATTTGAGGATATTGCCCAGAAATTTGAAAAGGTGGATGTGTTAATTGTAGGAGAAGAGCATGATGATAAAATCGGTCATGCAGAAAAACTAAAACTGATTCAATTTTTGCAAGATCGGATACGTTTTGTTATCTCCATGGAGATGTTTGAGAGAGACCAACAAGTTGTTTTAAATGAATACTTAGCAGGATTAATAGACGAAAAATTATTTCAAACGGATTGTAAACTATGGAGCAATTACGAAGATTATAAACCAATCGTATTATTCGCAAAGGAAAATAAAATTCCAATTATAGCGGCTAACGCACCAAGAAGATATGTAAGAATGCTTTCCAGAAATGGATTGGATGAGTTATATAAATTCCCTTCGCTGTCTAGAAAGTTTTTTGCGCCGATTTATACTATTGAACGGTATAGACAGGAAACGTATGAAAATAAAATTTTCGGCTCCATTGCAGGGCATGGAGGGGAAAAACTAGGTATGAAGAATATGATTTTGGCACAGAATCTCTGGGACGCAACGATGACTGACTCGATTCAAAAAATAATCGACAAAAAAAGAACAAAGGTATTTCATATCAACGGTAGATTTCATAGTGACGAGTATATGGGCGTTACCCACAGACTAACTAAGCTAGGATTCAGCGTTCTGACAATTTCTATGTTCGTAAATAGAACTTCTGAAATTCACAATCAAAATGATTTGAAAAATTATGCAGATATAATTTATATTACAGGGACAAGTGTTCCTAAAAAGGAAAAAGGAGAGTAAAATGTTTAAGTATAATCATAGACATTTAGAGATAATAAGCATATTTATATTTTTAGCTTATTGCTTTATGTTTTGCTCAAGAATTTTTGAAGAAACTATTCGACTTTCGGATAATATTGGTTATTCTGTATTTCTAGTTTTTATTTTGACTTTTTTGTTTGGCTATATTGGAGCTGATTTTTTTTCTGGACTTGCTCATTTTTTAGGAGATACATTTGGAACCGAGGAAACTCCTTTATTGGGGCAAACCTTCATTAAACCCTTTCGAGAACATCATATAGATCCAAAGGGAATGACGAAACATGATTTTATAGAAACTAGCGGAAATAATTGTATTGTGTCGATTCCTGTTTTACTTGTAGTTTATTATTTTGTAGATATAAAATTGAGTTTGTTGCATTATTTTTTATACAGTTCATTTACTTTTTTGATGTTTGCTATATTTGTCACCAATCAAATTCATAAATGGGCGCATATCGATCATCCCGGAAAATTCATTCATTTCCTTCAGGATAATCATTTGATTTTATCTCCTGAACATCATCAAATCCACCACACTGAACCTTTTGATAAATACTATTGCATAACCGTTGGCTGGTTAAATCCTTTTCTTTATAAAATTCAACTTTTTGAACTTGTGAAATTACTAGCTTATAAAATTTTTCAAAATCGAATTACCATTAAACATTAGAAGGCTTTGTTTTAATTTCGAACTAACCGATAATTAGAAAGCTAGTAAGGAAAGTCGTAAACCTATATACCGTAAACCAAAAGTAATCTCCCATTACGTTGAACTCACGTTAATTAGAACAAGAAAATACTTGGCAAAACAAATATGCTCAAGCCAGAGTAGTTTTCGGTGCTGGTGAGCTTATCTAAGGAATGACTTAAAGTAGGGTTTAACGTGAGGGTTATCGTCATTTTGCGACATCTGGCATTTGTTTTTTTATTATTTAAAATTTAGGAATATTCATGAATTTATCAATCAAACAAATAATCATTCGTAGTTTTGTAGGTTCAATATCTATCATTGGAATTTTAATGTTTCTAATTTTCTCCTTGTACATGAATCAAAATGAACTTTTTGAAAGTCAAAATAGAAAATATGAATCTTATCTTTTGGCGGATGAACTACGACAGAGCTCAGATGATTTGACAAGACTTATGAGAACATACTCGAATACGGGAGAAGAGAAATACAAAGATTATTATTTTACTATTTTGGATATTCGAAATGGAAAAAGTCCAAGACCAGAAAGTTATAACAGGATCTATTGGGATTTTTTTACTGTCTCTGGTGATAAACCAAGAAGAGACACGGAAAAAATCGGACTGATAGATTTAATGAAACAAAAAGGATTCCAAGAATCTGAACTATCGAAATTAGAAGAGGCTAAGAAAAATTCTGATTCGCTCGTAAGAACCGAAGTAATTGCAATGAGCGCTATGCAGGGAAAATTAGAGGACGACGCAAAAACCTTGATTAAACCGGCTGAGTCACTAAGGGATTTTGCGAGAAGAATTCTTCATGATGAAAAATATCACACTGATAAATATAAAATTATGCAGCCGATTGATGAATTCTATGTGCTATTAGAAAAGAGAACAAACCAAGAAGTAATAGACTCTAAAGAAAAACAAACTTTTTTATTGCGAATAACAATGTTTATTCTCTTTTTATTAGTTGCACATCTCCTGATGTCTTTTTATTTTATTCGTAGACAGGTGACAAAACCGATTATAAATTTTAGTAAGGAAATTCAAGACATAACGATTAATAAAGATCTAAGAAGAGAACTCTTCAGTCAAGGTGGAAATGAAATAGGAGAATTGATTTCTCAAATTAATCAATTTATTAAGAGCATACGAAATCTTTTTTTGGCATTTCAATCTAATTCTCTAAAAGTAAATGAACTTGCAAATGCATTGGAACTAACGATTCAGAATACGAAACAGTCTATGGAAGAAGTTTCAAGTGCTACTGATAATGTGGCTACTGAAACAGGTCAACTCATGAGTTTTACTGAGTCAATTACAGAAATGATGAATGAATCTAAAGGGATAGTTTCGGTTGGGACAAAAATTTCTAAAAATAATGCAGTAAATTCAAAAACTTTACTTACCGAAATAAATGCGGCATATTCTGAATTAACTCTCGCGAATAAAGAATTGAAAACAATCAGCAATCAATTGGACGAAACAGCGAAGTCAACAGAAGCATTGTCAGAGAGATCGCGCGAAATTCATTTAGTATTAATATCTGTAAGAGAAATTTCTAAACAGACTGGACTTCTTGCGCTTAACGCTGCTATTGAATCGGCGCGAGCTGGGGAACATGGGAAAGGATTTGCGGTAGTGGCGGATGAAGTGGGAAATTTAGCTAACCAAACGCAGAAAGCAACGGAGAAAATAAGTAGAGTGATAAATGATATTACTCTAGAGATTAATAATTCAGTAAATAAAATTAGAACTACAAACCAATCGAGTCAAAACTTATTTCAAATTATTTCCAAAATTGAAACAATTATCTCTAAAAATGTTTCGGTTGTTAGAGTAAATCAAGAAGAATCTAGTCAGATTGCAATTGAACTTTCAAATATAGAAAAAAATCTACACGAGGTAAATAATATTACTTCTCAGATATATAAAACAAACCAACATCTTGCAGCCTCGGGAGAAGAGGTAAGTGTTTCTATGAAATCAAAGGTAGATGCCTTGGATACTATTAAAGAAAGAATTACTAGTTTGAATTCGGAAAGTAAAAAACTCCAAGCCGATATTGTTCAATTCAAACTTTAATTCTCTGTTTTATTTGTTATCGGAGTAGATGGAGGTAATGTAATCGGTTCTTTTGTTGGCTGCGTTGTGTTAGGCTCTTTAGGTATTTCCTTTGTGTTTGGCAGTGGAGTAATATCATTAGCCTCTTTTTTCATTTCGTTAGTCGCTGGCGGTTCTACTGTGACTGGAACAATTCCTCCTTTGTTTTCCAAAAACGAAACAAATTCAGGAGTTCTTCGCAATTCCATAAAATAAGGATCTACTTTCGGTTTTAACCAGTAGATTTCTTTTTTATTCCCTGCTTTTTGTAAATATTCTTTTGATTTGGGTAAGTTATTTGTACTGGCGTAGTATTTGGCTAACAGGTAGTTTGCGGCAGATACTTCCGGAATTTTCTCTAAAAATACAATTGCAAGATCGAATTTCCTACTATAGAAATAAGTTTTGCCCAAAGAAAAATTAAATTTAGTAGATTTCGCTTTTGTTGCAGAGACTAACGTTAGGTATTTTAAGGCAAGTTTGTATTTTGCGCGGTTAGAATAAAACATTCCTGTTTGGAGCAATCCTTCGTGAAATTTTTCCGGAACAGTATTTATATCAGGATGGAGTCGGTTGATTTTTTTAGTGAATTCTAATAGATTCTTATAACCAGCTTTTTTTTTCCCGACTGCAATTTGTGCTAGAGACTTATACATGTTAGCCTCTAGGTGATTCGAATCTGATTTTAAAATTTCATCAGATGTTTTGATTGCATCACCAAAAAGGGATGTCTCATAATAGAGCCTAGTTAGAACAGGAAGTAGAACAGATGATTTATTCTGATTATATGCTTTTTCGTATAAACTAATTGCGGTATTTGTTTTTCCTAATTTTTGATTTGCCTGCCCTTCGTTTAAGTAGATGTAATAGAGAAGCATTGAATCCTCTTCGGTTGCAAGTTTTTTTGATTTTTCAAAAAAATGAATTGCTTTCTCGTATTCGCCTAATCGTAATTTTGCGATGCCTGCTTTATAAAGATAGTTTTTATTGTTTGGACTTTGGATAAGGAGTTCTTGCATTATTCTATCGGCTTTTTGATAATCCTCCTGTTTAAAATACTTTAAGGATAACTCCCAGTTTTTTTCTTCCTTGCTCTTCTTGGCGGGTTTGTCTGACGATGTTTCTATTTTGGGTTTTGGTTCTGGCTGTATTTCTTTCTCTTTTTCTTTCTGTTTGGTCTCTTGCGCTAACTTCTCTGTCTCTTCGGAATTTTTTTTTTGCTTTGCTTTTATATCTTCTGGTTTTGCAAAACTAATCGATCCCGGGTCATGTCCTCTATTTGCGTAAGCTCGGTCTCTCATTTTAGATACTTCTTTATTGGTTGGATCTAATTTTAAGAATTTATTCGAATAATGGGCAACAATGTCCCAGCCCTGATGGTAGTGATAGAATAAAATAATTTTTAGGTAACAGGTTTTTCTTTGTTTTGGATTTAGATTTAGTTCTACTGCTCTTCTAAACATTGCCATGGATCGCGGAAAATCTTTTTGTGATTCGTAAATATAACCCATGAATAAATAAGGTTCGCCGTCTGATGGGCTTTCTCTTGAATATTCTGTGAAAAGCTTAATGGCTTTTTGAAATTGTTTCTGAGCATAAGCCTTCTTTGCTTCCTTGATTCCTGCAAACAGAGGAAGCTGAAAAATTAGAAATGAAAGTAAAAAAAATCGTAAAAAAAGAGCCATGTACGCTATATTTCGAGAGATTCGTTTTTTGAAAAGTCACTTATTATGAATTATACCAATTGCCAAAAGTAAATTCTGGTTTAATACTAGATAATTCTTTGCAATTGGGAATACCCCTTCTGTGAAAAATAGCAGAACTTATTTATGAGAAGTGGTATATAGCTTGTTTTCTCTAGCGAATATATTATCGATGTTCTATGATTCGAATTTTTCAGGGTATAAAATCTAGGTATATATGGTTTATTCTTTTATTCTTTCACTGCGTTTCGCTTGAGAGAGGGATTAAGAGTAAATTATTTTTTTCAGGTGTAAATATTGCAGCGTATAAAATGGATGAGACTCCGATTCAATTTTTAAATACGGGGGTAGTGGATAAGATTTCGTTAGATGACAAAATCATTAAGAGTATTTTATACACGATTCGAAAAGAAAAATCAACCTTACCTTCTCTAGTAAAAGATACTCTTTGGAATTCTGATACAATCGAAGAACTGACGTTAGTCGTAAAAGATATTGTAAGTCCGGCAAATGAAGGAAAAACTTTTTTTTTGATAGTTAAGGAAGAAGATCCACTTTCTCCCTATTCCAGAATTTTTCGAACTACATTTTACATGAATCGGGATGGAAATTCTTTACAAATGGTTTTTGGAGAAGTAAATAATAATATAAATTTTGGAACCCAGTTTAGTTTTCAAGATTGGTCTAATCCAAGTTTTTTTTCAATTACCTGTCAGAGAGAAAAAAATATCGCATTTAATGGAAAATTTGAAAAGAGTTTTGAATTTAAAAAAGATTCCCTTTGTGTGGATAATAATAAGTTTCCGCAAAAAAGTATTGAGTCTAGGGTAGATACAGAAAATAATTATCGCTGGATTTTGGTTTCACTAGAGGCAGTTCTTAGAATTTCGAAAGAAATTGTAACTAAGCCAGATAATGGAAAATCTGTAGATCGAGAAAAGCGGCTGGGAGAATTACTTCGGTTATACAAAAAAGGTTTGATTTCTAAAGACGATTATGAGCTAAAGAAAGCAGAGATTTTGGGGGAACTATGAAAAATCAGCATAATTTCTTTTTGAAAAATGAGAAAAGTATTTATCTTACTTGTATTACAAAAAGAGTGTAAATTTAAAATGAAACCTAAAAAAATAGTAAAACCTAGACTTAAAAAAAGACCCAGCGGATTTCTGGGTGAAATTAAAGAAACCATAGATGCAGGAGAACCAAAAAAAGAAGGCAATGTTTCTATGACTAATATTCAAAATTTGGATGTGGTAAAGAAGGGGAAAGACTTGATTCACGAAGGAAAGGATTTTCGCACTGCCTATGATTTTTTCTTAAAATCAGTAATTGGAAAGATTTACCGATAAATGCCAATTAGTCTCTATCGAAATACAAGTGCCAAACATCACCGGTTATCACTGGTTCTCCGCTTGCCGGTGTTTGGCGTTTATTAAAACCACTTCCATAAGTTTTGTATTTGATGTCGTAGTATTGTAAAATACTAAGAGATTCTTTGAGTGTTTTCCCTTTAAAGTCGGGAACTTTCGTAATATCAAACTTCGGCTTAGGCGGATTAACCTCATCGAGCTTGTAAGAGTTTGCCGATTCACTAAACTCAATGATAGGAATAATATTTTCTACTACTTCTTTAAATACGGGAGCGGCAATCCCTCCTCCTGAATGAACAATCCCTTCTGGTTCAGAAAGTAAAATGAGTCCTACGACTCTAGGATTAGTAGCAGGAAAAAATCCAAGAAAAGAAGCGGCTACTAACCCTTCTTCGTAACCCTTTCCTTTTGTGGAAACCTGGCTCGTTCCAGTTTTACCAATAATTCCTCCAGCCTCCGTGTTTGCCTTTTGCCCCGTTCCTTGTTTCACTACTTTGGTCATGGCTCTCATAAGATGTTGTGTGGTGCTCTCACTAATTCCTAAATACTCCGGCTCAAAATGAAATTGTTTTACGATTTCTCCGTAGGAATCTGTGATATGAGAGACTACTGTCGGAGTTAAAACTTTTCCTCCGTTTACAATGGCAGCAGCAGCGGATACTAACTGAATAGGCGTTACTGAAAATCCTTGTCCGATTGCCATATAATAAGACGTGCTTGGTGTCCAATCTTTTAGCGCGGGTAGTCTTCCTTTTTGTTCGTCGCTTGCAACTCCAGTTTTCATTCCAAATTTTAATTTTTTTAAATACTTAAAGATTTTTTCATCGGGAACTTTTTTGATTGCTTTGATGATTCCAACATTGCAAGAGTATTGTAAAATCTCATCCAAATCTACCATTTCATGTCTATCGCCGCAATTTACTTTTCGATTTCCGAATTCAACAAAACCTGGACAGAAAAATTTTTCATTTAGATCAATCAGGTTTTCATTTAACATAATAGTAGCCATAAAAATCTTCATGGTAGATCCTGGCTCATATTCATATCGTGTCGCCCAATTGGTAGTAGCCTCAGGAGGATAATCAGAATAACGGTTAGGATCAAAATTTGGAAAACTAGCCATCGCTAAAACTTTTCCCGTATGTACATCCATAAATACGCCGACTGCTTTTTTAGATCGTGTTTCGGTAAATGCTTTTCCTAACGCAGTCTCAAGTCTATATTGAATGAGACTATCTATTGTGAGGTAAATATCATTACCCCGCAGAGTTTCATTGTCTACATAGCCCTGTAATTCCTTATGATAGAGAAGTTCGATACCGGATAATGACTGGTTGTCGTCTAGACCGGTAAATCCGATCAAGTTAGAAGCAAGAGTTCCGTTTGGATACACACGTTTATACTCTTTTTCCACTCGAACACCCGGAAGAGCCATTTCCATAATTTTACTAGCAACTGTATTATCAATTTCTCGTTTGAGTAAAAAATAATTTGCTTTTTCTAAAATCATAGATTCTATTTTTTTTGCGGGCATGTTTAGAAATTTCGACAGCTTATTGGCAGTAAACGCTGAGTCGTAAATTTTAGCGGGGTTAATTCCAATGGTAGAAGAATCTTGCGAAAGTGCTAACTCCATTCCGCGTCTATCGTAAATTATCCCTCTTTGAACTCGTTGTTCGGAGCGAACTTCGATCATATTTCCATTTAGAAATGTGAGATAGACTACACGGACAATTAGAATTCCGAAAAAAAGTAAAATGCCCGAGAGTAAATAGAGAAGCCTGTCTTTGAAGTCTTTCATCGCTTAATTATCGGTTAGTTTTTTAAGATGTACAAGACCTTTCCTCTAAGTCGTACGGTTGGAACCAGTCCCATATTGCGCGAATCATAAGAATGCTCTCGGTTATCTCCGAGTAATAGATAGTAATCGGGCGGAATTCGACCCTCTCGTCGCATAGGAAAAAAAACGCTATCTGGTGCAAGGCTTGGTGGCGGCAATTCTGTCTTACTTGCTTGGCTTTTGTAGGTTTCCAAGAGAGGAACAGAATCTATCAATATGCGTCCATCGGCAAATGAATAATAATCGCCCGGAAGTCCGATCACTCGTTTGATTAAAATATCCCCTTCCTCTCCTTCGAATAATACCATATCAAGCCTACCGACTGTTGGAACACTGTATGTAAATTCCTCATTTGTAATTGGAATTCTCTGGCTGAAATGGTATTTAGAGGTTAATAGCAACGCGCCGGTCTTGAGAGTAGGCAACATAGAATTTCCATTTACAATATAGAGCTGCGTAATAAAGGTGCGAGTTGTAACAATTGTAGCTACTATAAATAGAAATAGAAAAAGCTTTTTAAGGAAAGATTTCATCGTGGAAGAACAATCCCTAACTTAGAGAAGTAGGGTAATCAGTCAAGGTTTAATGTATACATGGGTTTGGATTTTTCATTAGTTTTAACGAGAATTCGATAAATTTTATTACCATCCTATTTCATTAAAACGCCATGCCATTCAAACGTTGATAGAGGATAATGTCTATATTCCTCCTAAATATCCATGGTGTTCATTGTAAAATGAAAATAAGTAGCCCCTTCTCTGCCACAAGCGAATCTTGCAATGAGCCTGTCGAATATGTAGGGAAGGGGCTTACTCATATTAGTCTGTCAAATGCCATAAAATTGGGGTTAGAAAACTATTCCCCGATCTTCACTCTCACACCTTCCGATTGGCTCGTAAACTCAGGCGCATACATAGACTGAATTGTGGTGATACCATTCGAATAATTCCCCTTATGCGTAACACGAAGCGGATACTCGAAAACATACGTTCCTTTAGGAAGTGCGTCAAAGAAAAAGTTAGTCGCAGCGTCACGAGTCGATTCGTAGTAACCAAGACCATCTTGCCATTTGTAGCGAGAGATGACGTTAGTCGGTTCAAAACTTGCAGCGCGCATATCTTTCATGTGAACAAATTCCATGTCACGATCTACGCGAAGTTCAATTCGGACTTTGATTAAATCGCCCGGCTTCAATTTAGTTTTGTTGTCGATAGGAGTAATCACAGGACCTGTCTTAGTATTCTCTTGCAAGAAAAGTTTCTTTTGGAGTTTAAGAGGAGTTTCCGCTGGAGTAATTTTATCTAGTTGTTCGAAGTACTGCCAATAAACCGCGCCCCAACTTACACCGGCGTTCTTTGCTTTGAGTTGGTTGTTCTTTGGAGTGATTAAAATATTTCCCATATCGTTTGTAATGTCACTACCATTAAATGCTTTTTTGAAATAACCAGTTCCTGCTTCGGGGTTAATGTCCTTATCCATGTCAATGATTTTACTTCCGAGTTTGATTTCAACTGAGGGCTCTGCGGATAACCAGTCTTCGCCTTTGAGAAGTAACGCATAAATAGCCTCACTCGTTGCCTTGGTCGTTCTCCAATCTTGCGTTTGTTTTTGCTTCAAGAGCCAAGTCTTTAAGTCATTGACTGCGTCTTCGTCTTTTGCTACTTCATCGAAGACTTCGATCATGAGACTTTGGGTTTCAATCGGTAATTCATACCAATAGTATCCCCAACCTTGTTTCCAATACATTCCCATCTCATCCGAATTGAGCGCGTGTTCTCGTAGAGATTTCACGATCTGCTCTGGAGTTTTATTCGCCTTAAATTCTTTTAGTTTATGAGAACTTAAAGCCTTGTGGAAATTATCAGGAGTAGCCTCACCCATGCGGTGAAGAGCTAACGCGATCATACCAGTAGACATTTTATTTCCCAAGAAACTTGTCCAGTAAGTCTTTGCTTGCCATTTATAATACTCGAAAGCTTCCTTTGCTTCTTCTGGAATAGGAACATCTTTGAAAAAACTTCTCGCGTATAGATACTGAATTTGGAAATACCAAATATGTTGGAGCGACATATCAATCTTATCCTTCTTCTCTGAGGCGACAAGATAATCATAATCCGATTTGAATTGCCAATCCAAATACTGAACTGCTTTTATAGTCATGTTCCATGCTTTGGAATTTTCCCGCACACGTTTTACGCCGAGGTGATCTAAGTGTCCAATTCCAGTAACGATATGTTGCGTTATATAGCGATTTTCCGGCATCCCGTTAAACCACGCGAAACCTCCATTACTACTTTGCACTTTTATGAGTTTGTCAAGCGCTCTCTCTAACTCATCCGACATCTTTGCTAAATCAAACAAGAGACCAATACGCTTTTTGCGCTCTGTTTCATCTTGTGCGTCTAATACCCAAGGAGTTTCTTCGAGCATAAGACTCTTTAGCTCCTGATTTTTTTCAAGGTTCGAAAGTAGCGCACCTGAATTTCCACCTTTCTCACCTGTATTTTTCGTTGCTCCTTCTTTCCATAAAGCAAAAACCTTTTTGATCTTAGGATTGGAATTCGCAATATGAGACGCGAGGCTATTTGCATAGAAACGACTAAAGAGTTGTTCCGCACATTCATACGGATACTCCATAATATACGGAAGTGCTTGAACCGCATACCAAGCAGGATTCGATGTAAACTCTAAAGTGTATTTGTGATGCACTAACGTATCTGATTTGTTGTTAATCATCTTTTCTAGTTTGAATGTCTTTGGTTCTTTTCCGCGCATCGGCAAAGGAAGAGTTTCCGTTACGAGCATACGATTGGTCAACACGGGTAATGGCATTTCTTCCCCGTCAGAAAAGTTTTCAGCCTTCGCCAAAACTCTGTAGGTAATCGCTTGAAACCCCTCTGGGACTTTGAGATTCCATTTTACAACAGTGCTTTGTCCTTTCTCTGATTCGAAAGATTGGAGTTTTTCTGTTTTTAGAATTTTATCATGTGCGATAGGCGACATGGTAACTGCATCTAAAAATTCTATCTGTGCTTTACCGGACATTTTTTTATCCGAAAGATTTGTAATCTTAGTGGTAAATTCCATTTCGTCGCCTTCTCTAAAGAAGCGCGGTGCGTTTGGAACAACCATTAATTCTTTTTGCGTTACAAGCTCATTTTGAATCATTCCATATTTCAAATCTTTTGTATGAGCAAATCCGAGCATCTTCCACTTGGTGAGCGCTTCTGGAACGTTAAACGAAATAGTAACCTCTCCATTTTTGTCTGAAACTAAATGTGGAAGAAAAAAAGCGGTCTCATTAAAATTAGTTCTAGCTTTGACACCTGTGATTTCTCCACTCCCACCTGCTTGACCTTGCGGCTGCTGTTCGTTAGCCGCTTTTGGTTTTTCTTCTTTCTCCATTGGCTCTGCCGCTGAATCTGCCATAGCCATTTTTTCTGCTCGGGGAGCCGCCATTTTTTTCAATCCACCCGATGCAGTTGAAGTAGGAGCGGCAGGCATAGGAGCACGCTCTTCTGCAACTGACAAATCATCATCTAGCGCACCTTCATCATGATTTGCTCTTCCATTTCTAGATCTGCTGCCTCTTCCATAACCCCTTGATTGGTAAGCGTAATATCCCCTAAATCCGTAAAGATAAATTCCAAACCAATTTAATGCATCGTAACTTTTACTTGCTCCATAGATATAAGGATTCCAATCTTTTTGGAATAGATGAAAATTTTGCACTTGAAAATCCTGCGGACTATTCCAGTGCGTGTATGAGTAATTGTAAGGATAAATAGAAAAATCCCAAGAGTTCTTTCTGAACATGTCGAGTGACGCATCGTAAAGAGTTGCAAGCATTTCCGAAACTATCTTTTCTGATTTAGCACCTTTTATTTTTACGCGCCATTCTTCTTTTTCCCCTGGTTGGAGTTTATTTCGAAATGTCTCGAAGCTAAGTTTTAATTCTTTATTCGTGTAAGGAACATTGATATGCTGAGAGCTAACTAGAATTTGGTTGTCTTTCACTAACGCAAAATGGGCGATGATATTTCCACGGTATTCTTCTTTGATTGGAATTTCGATTAATTTCTGATTATTGTCTAGAGAAATCCACTCGCGGGTAATGATCTTTTTGTCCAACTCGACTTCGTATAATACCTTTACTTCTTCTGAGGCTCCTACTAGAATTCCAACGGTTTCTCCCGGCTCTGCGCTTGATTTCAGAGGAAGAGTCCAGCTATACGTCGGAACGGGTAATGGTTGTTTTGCGCTTTCGGAATAGACTGTGAAGTATTTAATTTCTTTTGCTTCTTGTCCAAATTTATCAATGGATTTAATTTCTAAAACATACTTCCCTGGTTTCCATTTGGCTAAATTCTTTAGAGTAAGTTTCTTTTCTCTTTCAGTGTTAAATGGAGTATTTAGAACTTCTTTTTCTTTTTCCCACTTAGAAACATCGTCTTCATCGGCGTAGGCTTCATTCGGAAAATCCTTGTTATACTCTACTTTAGAAATCACAAACTTATCCGGTTTCTGCCATTTTTTACTTCGAAATGCGTGGGCGGGAGATTTTAATTTATCAATCGTAATATATCCCTGCGCAGCTTCAAATTCACCATTCAAATTTGCGGTAGTAATTTCCAATGTTTCTTTACTCTCTAAGTTTAACATTTCTGGAACATTCACATTTACGACTAATGAAGTGTAACCTATGTATGCAAATCCAGAAGCAGAGCGAGTTTCTCCATTTAAGTCAGTTACATCAGCAAGAACTTGATACGAAAAAGAAATCCCAGGTTCTTTCGGCACAGATTTATCCGCTATAGCCTCAAACTCTATTTCGAAATATCCTTTCTCGTCTGTCTTTAAAGTTCCCTGTTTGATTTCCATTTGAGGAGAAGATGGATTCCAACCTCGATAATAATATCCCCACCAATAAGGATAACGGGCAATACGAACTACACGGTATTTTACGTCCGCATTATCAATATTAGCCCCTGAGAATGCTTTGGCAAATCCTTTGATTTTAATTTGATCGCCTAGTCTGTAAGTGCCTTTGACTTTTTCAAATTCGACCGCAAACTTAGGTCGTTTGTAGTCTTCGACAGAAAAATAAGCAACTCCATTGTAGTTTGTATTGATACTCATCTGCCCGTTTAACACGTTAGTCGGTGCTGTAAAAGTTCCACTGAACGTTCCAAATTCATTCGTCGTAACTGTCATCTGTGAAACTTGTTGGTAGTTCACATTATAGAAGGTTACGTTTACAGCGGTGTTTGGTTTAATAGAGCGGTTTTTGTCATTAGATTCGACTAAAATTCCTTTGAAGTAAATCGTTTGACCCGGACGATAAATAGCTCTGTCTAAAAAAAGTTTAGCGGTTACGTTTGCGTATCTGCCCTCGGAATAATTAGGGTTCTGGTACAGAGGCATTTGCCGGTTGACATCTCCGTAGTAATAATCATCTATTGGTTCTAAAAAATCATTTCCTTTCTTCAAAGTCATGTAGAAGTATTTGTAATCCTTCTTTGCTTTGAGTTGGAAATAACCAGTCTTATCCGTAGTTAAAGATTGGTCAGCAATGATATCGTATCTGCTTTTTTTATTATTGTAAATCTGGTAATAAGTATGAACATCAACTCCTGATTCAGGCTCGCCAGTTTTTCGATTTAGAGTAAAATATTCAATGTCCTGATTGAATTTTACTCGATCAATAAATGTCAGGTTAGAAATATTCGTGAAAGAAAAAGCAACAGCCTGATTATTCAGACTCATATTTTTTTCCGTGCCGGCTAAGATCAAATACTGACCAAAGTCTAGTTCGGGTAATCGCACTTCGGCGCGATGCTCCATATAGTCTTTGTCATTTGGAAGTTTTACACTGAACGTTTTATCTGCTTGTAGTTTGGCAAAATGTCCAATTAGAATTTCTTCATAGTTGATATAAGTTTTATGTTTATTGTAATACTCCGCAAACTCCTTCTTAACCTCGTTCATCTTGGTACGATTTACTTTGTAGACTCTAAAATAGAGCGTATCCAAGTTTTTATAACCTACGAGACTAAGAAAGGGTGATCCGGGGATATTGATTTTTTCCATTGTGAGGTAAACGGATTTGGTTTTGATCTGCGATTGGAGACTACGGCAATTTTGCGCTCCGTCTGATTTTGGAAATTTATTGATAGCAGATTCACAAATATCATAAGCTTTTTTTGAAACCCATTTGTTTTCTTCTATCGGAGCAGAAGTATATTTATATGCGAGAGAATGCCAATAAGTTGCAAGAGCAAAGGCTACATCGCCACCGGTCGGACTGCTCGCATGTTTTGCCGCTAGGAGTTCAAGTGACTTACGATAAAGTTCTCCTTTATTTTCCAAAACAGAATGGTTGTATACAAACCCCAATCGTTTTAAATCAATTTCAGAGATGATAGAGGAATCACTTTCTGCTAAATGTATGCGCGCTAAGTCTTGCAAAATTTGTAGCGCATAATACTTATATGCCATTTGATCTTTAGTTTCGATTTTTAATTTTACGAATTCATTAATATCAGAAAAATAGGCAGGGTTGTCGATGATAAAAGTCTCAGCAGGACGAGCGATCCCATGTTCTTGATAGGCAAAAAAATCCACAGCGCGATGAGCCAAAAAATCATACAGAGTAGGGCGGAGATTACGACCGTTAGGCGTATAATCGGGATCGTGGTTTAGAATAGAGCTATAGTCTTCAATTTTAATTTTTTTAGTAGTTTCAATATCTTTGATAGATGCAGTATACTCCGCAATAGACGCTTCGATGAGTTTGGTTGCATCCCAAGTGCGAAGATCAGATTGTTTGAATTTATCCGTCTTCGTTCTCTGCATGATATAGTAACGATTATTGTTATAATACTGCCAGTAGACTTCCCCTAGAATAGAGTGTAATACTGGTTTTGCGTAAGAAGTTGCTGACTCGGTTTCTTTTTGCAATTCTTCGAGGGCTTTTGCAAACGCATCTTCTTCTACTTGCCCGATGTATTTGACCTTGTGGATAACAGCCTTTATACTCTGGGAGGGGTTGTTGTCTTCCTTTGCCTTTTTATAAATCGCGTTTACTTTTTCCAGCGCGGATTTAGGAAGCCCCTTGGATTCATCGGCGGTAACTTTTTCCCAATCGGATTTATATCTTTCAGTAGAGAATTTCATTTTTTTATCTTCCTGTGCGAAGAGCATAAACGGAATCAAAAAAAACACAAACAAAAAAAATTTTCGGAGGTTGTTAAACGATATTTGGAGTCTAGGTCTATTCATACCACCATGAGAAGATTGGCAATAGGGCTAGTCAATAAAAAGATTATTCAAAAATAAATTCTATTTTACAATCAGAATTCAATTTTTACAATGTAACTTAATAACATACTCACTTTTTACAAACTAATCCCATCGGTGAAAATCGGTGTTCATCGGTGGTAAAATCTTAAAAAACAAAAGGACTTATATATGGCAAAAGAATTTGAAAAAAAAGTAGCAATCGTAACAGGCACAGCGTCTCCTCGTGGACTGGGTCGAGCGATATGCAATCGGATCGCAGAAGACGGTGGAAGCCTTGTGATGGTAGATTTAAAACAAGACCAGTGTGATGCAGCAGCAAAAGAAGTTGCAGATACTTACGGAGTAAAAGCAATTGGTATAGCGTGTAACGTTACCAAATACGCCGACTGCGAAAACGTGATGGCTAAGACCAAAGAGACTTTTGGAAAGCTAGATTTTTTAGTGAACAACGCGGGTGTATTAAAAGACAATTTACTTATGCGTATGTCCGAAGAGGATTTTGACTTTGTGATGGATGTAAATCTAAAAGGTGTATTTTTAATGACCAAAGCTTCTGCCAAGTTAATCTTAAAAGCAGAGTCGGGGCGAATCGTGAATATCTCCTCCATTTCAGGACTGGTAGGGCAAGCGGCTCAGGCTAATTACTCTTCGTCGAAAGCTGGTGTCATCGCCTTAACGAAAGTAACCGCTCGCGAGTTTTCCGGACGTGGAGTTTTAGTAAATGCGGTTTGTCCAGGTTATGTGCATACAGATATGACAGGCGCATTGCCAGACGAAATTCAAATAAAACTAAAAGAAATGATTCCACTCAAACGTCCCGCAACTCCAGAAGACATTGCAGGGGCAGTAAGATTTTTTCTAGGAAAAGATTCATCGTATATCACAGGCACAATCCTTCGCGTAGACGGCGGCGGGGCGATTGGTATGTAGGGGATAATGGAAGATATACGCTGGCAACAAAGATTTCAAAATTTCGAAAAAGCTTTTCTATCTTTAAAAGAAATTGAAGCTGATCGAACATTTAGCGATATTGAAATAGATGGGTTCATTCAAAGGTTTGAAATAACCTTTGAACTTGCTTGGAAAGTTTTACAAGATTATTTCTATGATCAAGGTTATACTGAGTTTAAGGGTCCGAAAAAAGTATTGACTAAAGCCTTTCAAGATGGATTATTTGAGGATGGAGAATTATGGCTTTCTATGTTAGAAGATAGGAATATTCTTACTCATGTTTATGATTACAATAAAAGTCGTAAAGTTTTCGAGCATATTAAAAATCAATATTTTCATTTACTAACTCTATTTTATGAAAGATTTAAAAACGAATCAAACAGATAACTTTGGTCTTAGCGTAAACGCTATAGAATGGATTACGCGCGTTCTGAAGGTATTTCCAGAAATAGAAGAAGCAATTATTTTTGGAAGTAGAGCAAAAGGTACTGAAAAACCTGGAAGTGATATTGACATTGCGATTAAGGGAAACTTGGAAGATTATCGGCTAACGGAGCGTTTGCGGTTAATGCTTCAAGAAGGTTTATACCTTCCCTATTTTTTTGACATTGTTGATTATGAAAGAATTGAAAACCCTGCACTAAAAGACCATATTGATAGAGTAGGAAAATTATTTTACAAACAATCTTAGAAGTAGGAGAAATTATGAGAGAAGTATCAATTATTGGAGCGTTTCAAACAAAACATGGAAACCATTCAGATAAACATCTGCGTGAGCTAGTAACGGAAGCGGGTAACGGTGCTATCAAAGATGCAGGCATTGATCGTAAAGACATTCAAGCGGTTTTTGTGGGAAATTATGCGGGCAATGAATTCAACAGTCAAAACACAATGGCTTCTTACGTTTCTACAATATTAGGAATTGGTAATGTTCCTTCGTATAGATTAGAAGGTGCCTGTGCGTCAGGCGGTTTAGCTTTGAACCAAGGATTTCATGCTGTGGCGAGTGGTCGATTTGATACGGTTTTAGTTCTTGGTGTTGAGAAAATGAATACGCAAGATCCAACTAAGACAATGGAAATTGTAAGTAAAGGACAAGACTTTGAGTTTGAAGGCAAATTCTGCGTATCCGGTCCTTCTGGATTTGCGTTAAATGCTATGCGTCACATGCACGAATTTGGAACAACAAAAGAAATGCTTTCTACTGTTGCCGAAAAAAATTACTTTCATGGAAGTAAAAATCCTTACGCTCACAAACAAAAAGTAGTTCCACTTAAAAATATTATGAACGCTAGAATGGTGACAACTCCCCTTGGATTTCATGACATGTCACTCGTTACAGACGCGGCGGCTTGTGTAATCATCACAACTCGCGAAAAAGCAAAAGCACTTTCTAAAAAACCTGTTACAATCAAAGCATCTGCCGTTGGTGGAGACTACTTTACACTATCTATGAAAAAAGATTCTGTTAGTTTTCCCGCAACAGTTAAAGCGGCAGAAGAAGCATTTAAAATGGCAGACGTTAAACGCGAAGACATTGACGTTCTCGAATGTCACGACTGTTTTACGATTACCGAAATCATCAACATCGAAGACTTGGGATTTGTGGAAAAAGGAAAGGGCGGTTTCTACACATTAGACGGTCATACTAGACTTGGCGGCAAATTACCAGTAAACACATCTGGTGGACTGAAAGCGAAAGGTCATCCGGTAGGCGCTACAGGTGTAGGTCAAGTAGTAGAAATGACATTTCAACTCAGAGAAGAGTCTGGCGAAAGACAAGTCAAAAACGCCCGCACAGCGCTTACTCACGTATTAGGCGGACCTGGAGCTGTTGCGGCAATTCATATTTTACAAAAGGATTTTTCATAATGAATATACTCAAAGGAAAAAAATGTAATTCTTGTAGTTTTCTAATGCTAGAGCCATCTTTCGCATGTCCAAGTTGCGGAAGTGATTCTCTTTCGGATATAGAATTTAAAGGAGAAGGAACTATTTACACCTACACTGTAGTGAATGTAGGTTTCGGACACCTTGCGGCTAAGGCTCCTTATGTGCTTGCGATTGTAGATTTAGAAGAAGGTCTGAAAGTTCTCACAATTGTTGAAGATGCCAATCTGCAAAGCGTTGCTATCGGGGATAAAGTCAAATTCAAACATTTAGATGAAAGACACGAGCCGATTTTCCAAGCGGCATAGAATTAAAAAAATGGAGACGCCGGGGGTCGAACCCGGGTCCTATTGCACATAAGTAAAGCCTCTACATGTTTAGTTTGTAAATAAATCTCGAAGTGCCTTGACCCACAAACAGGTGATTCACTCCTATCCAAC
>JAGOHK010000051.1 GCA_017996175.1 Leptospiraceae bacterium | reverse complement strand
TGTTGAAACTTGCGTTTGGTGTTGCTGGGGCTGTCGCTGTGATGGTTACTGTCTCACTTGTTTCGTTTACATCTTCTACACCGGCTAAGGCTACTACTTGGTCTGTGCTCCAGCAATTTGCACCGGGACATACATTATCAAACGTGATCGACGCTGTTCCCACTGTTACTGATCCAACTGTTCCTGAGGCTAACGAGACAGTAAGCGATGGTGTCGGTTCTTGTGCCAGTTTCACATTGAAATTCGCTACACCACCCTCACTCACTGTCGTCGGATTTCCAGATAATACAATACTCATAGTGTTCACATCAACCGTGTTAACGATTACAGTGTCGGTTACTAATCCTACTCCGCTACCGGTAATAGTAACTGCTTCCGCAATAATATTAGCATCACTAACACCTGAAACCAAAACTGTTTGCGGTATATTCCAATTTGCCGTATTGAAGGACAAAGTAGCAGGAGTAAGAGTCATGGCAAGCAAGTTCGAAGAAACTAAATTCAATGTTCTCGCTGTCCCAGGGTCACCTGATAAGGCAATTGTTACCAATGCAGTTCCAGTTTCGCTCACGCTCGTTGCACCGGCAAATACCGGTTTTGTGTCATTTTCTATCGTAGTATAATTATGAGTTACACTTGTGACTGCGGCAGCAGAAGCAGTAATTACTGATGTTTCAGAGGTCTCATTTACATCTTCCACACCAGTTACAGTGATTACTTGATTTGTGCTCCAACAATTTGGACCCGGACAAACATTGTCAAATGTAAAACTAGCAGCGCTTAAAGAAACAGATCCAGAAATACTAGAAACTAGATTTACAGTCAAAGACGGAGTTGGCTCTTGGGTCAAACGAAGATTAAACGTTGTAGTTCCACTTTCTGTAACTTGGCTTGTGCCTGCTGTAAGTAAAATATTCATCGTATCATCATCGACTGTAGATATATTCGTATTAGCCGTAATTAAACCAGGAGCAGTTGCGGTTAATACGACAGTCTCACTGATAATATTAGCATCTTGCACACCATTTACCGTGACGGACTGCGAATAATTTCCGGGAGAAAAATTAAGAGAAGCAGTGCCTAGTGTCATAGCAAGTAGATTTCCAGAAGTTAAACTAATTGTCCTTGCAATTCCTGGATCACCGGAGAGAGAAACATTCACCACAGAAGATCCATTTTCATTTACACTCGTTGCCCCACTGAGTAAAATTCTAGTATCATCGTCAATGGTTGTAACATTATACACTTGCATAGGTGCGTCAGGCGAAGTGAGGATAACAGTCAAATACTCCGAAGTCTCATTTACCTCATCAAGAGCAGAAACAGTTACTGGTTGATCTATATTATAATTACCAGCAGTAAAAGTCAGACTAGAAGGAGAAACACTTAAAGAAGTAGCATTGCTCGTTATAATATTGACTGTTACATTCGAAGGCGGTAAATTAGTGAGGTGAACTTGGATTACCCCGTTGGTATTTTCAACTAGGGTTGGGATAACGCCTGTTACTACAAGATTTTGTGTGTCAATATCCACTGTAGAAACAGTCAACACAAGAGGAGCCATACCTGTAGCGGTTAACGTTAGAGTTACAGTCTCTGGAACTAAATTTACATCCAAGAGTGCAGCTAGAGTAACATTTTGATCTGTCGTTGCATCTCCGGGAGTATAATTGAAAGTAGCCGATGCACCACCATTTACAGTAATAGCTGCCGGATTGCTACTTGTAATTGTAATAGAATTATTTACAAGGATTGTATTAAAAAAACGAATTCCCATTATGGTAGACAATCCTTCCGTTATAGTGCTTGGAGAACCCGTGACTTGAATTACATTATCATCAATGATCGTAAGGTTATAGGTTACATCCGCAATTCCTGTCATTTGAAAAGTAAGAGTAGTTGGATCATTTGTCGAATTACCATCAATAACCCCAAGGATAGTTATATTTTGGGAAACATTATAATTAGCCGGAGTGAAGTTAAGCGAAAGAGTGGAGAGAGTATTAATCGTAACGGCACTATTATTTAAAGTCACATTGACGGTAACTGGTCCAACAGGAGCCTGTGACAAACTCACTCCAATAGTAACTGAGTCACCTTCTAAAAGAGTTGGAACTGTTCCTGAAACAATAATCGTTAAAGTATCTGAAACTAAAATATCTGTCACTACTGTATCAAGTCCAGAAGCAGAACAAGTTAAAGTTGCGGAATCGCTAATATTATCCGCATCAACTACAGTAGTTAGTGTTAACGCTTGATCGGTAGAAAAATTAGAAGAATCAAAAGTAAAAGTTGCCTGACTTGCACCATTCACAAGAAGCGATGGATAATCTGTTTTGCAGGTAACAGTGATTTGCTTATGAGGATTATTTTGTAAAACGATTTGCATATTCACAGACTGTCCTTCTTGAATCGTATTTACCGCGCCGAGCATAGTAATTATACTCTTAGGTGGGGGATTTAAGGTAAATGGATCAAGACTCATAATAAACCCTAAAAAACTTTTTGGATCTAAAGCAGATCTTTTTGCAGAGCCCACGCAACTGGATGCAAAAATTAGAATCGCAAAGAGTAAAGTGCCTTTTTTAATTTGTAGTTTCATTAGAACCTCACAGTAAAAGTAATATCTGTTTTTTTATCAAAATCTATAACGGAATGAGTATAAAGAGAACTATAAGAGATAGGTGCAATTTTAATATGCATAGCCCAATAGAAATTATTCCCGCGATACAAAAATAAATCCAGTATATTCCAAGCCCAGAATGCACCGAGAGCAGTGACGGATAAATTAAAATTGTTCCTAGTTTTTTCAAGGTTTTGCATCTTGGGTTCAAACAATAGATAATTAATTCCTAACGTATCACCCTCACCCTGTCTAGCCGGAATTAAAATTGTACTATCATACTGAGACTGTGCGTTTTGGTAAGGATTATAGTGATAAGCCACATTAGCAGTCAGAAGTAAAAAAATAGAAAAATAACTTAATCCCTTTTCACTTCCGCCATTGTACCATTGCCCCCATCCAGGAATGAAGAAAGAACGAACAAGTGCGGGTAATTTAGAATTTGCTTTAGGAAAATTATTATCTTCAACTAAACTTGTTTTTTTATCTGAAGAGAAGGTAATAGGGATTTTCCCGTATTTATCGCGCGGATAATTAACAATAGGCTTTTGCTCTTTATCATTTTGGTCAGACCACTGCGTTACACCTGTTTGGACAAATTCCTCTAACTCAGAAAAACTCACTATCCCATCCTTGTTTGTATCCGCCTGCCCTTCCATTCCATAAGCAAGGTATTTTGTAAAAACTCCGAAGTTGGTCTTTGGATCTTCATAACTATAATAACCAGTACGAGTAGAAAAAAAAGTAACAGGAACATCTCCACTGGCATATTTTTCTGACTTGAATCCTTCTCTGGCAAAACCTTTTGTAGTTGAATTTGTGAGATCTCTACAGGCATCTAAAATAAGAATCGACTTTGGAACGTTACGCTCTTTAATTTTGCGCATAATATCGTTTACCTTAATTGAGGTTAATAATGATTTTTCGATGGTTGTATCAACGGAAAGTAAATATCCATTTCCACTTGGATCCGAAATGCCGTGACCAGAAAAGAAAAATATAATCGTATCTACAGGAGAAGAATAATCAAGAACATAATCAATCTTAGCCTCAATATTTGCTTTAGTAGGATAAAGTGGATTTTTAGAAGATAAGTCATCTGTCATTAAAAATATTTCATCAAACTGTCCCTGCTCCTGTAAAATCTGACCGATTAGTTTTGCATCGTTTCTTGCTTTTTGTAACCCGCTAATTCCAGGGTCAGAATAATCATTGATTCCAACGACTACCGCCCAACGTTTTGACCCCATTTCGGTATTGGGAAATTCTTTCTTTGACTTAGGCAAATTTTCATTATCCTCAGAATACAATAGAGTAAAAGAAAAAGGAATCAAAAAGAGTAAGTAGTAAAAATATAATTTCATCCAAAACATCCTTGTTCAGTAGCAAGAGACTACTCTGTTTATCCTTATTAGGTAAAATACCTGTCCATTAGAAATTTGACTATAATTTATAGGAAAAAACGAATATATAGCAAGTATAAAATACCAATTATTTTCAGGAATATCTAGTAATATAACAGGCATTAGGGGTTGATTTATTTTTTATTGAGAAGAAATTTCGTATAAATTCCCCACAAGAGGAAAACACAAGGTTAAACCCAAGTTTTAAACTGGCGTATAGATTATATACTCAAGCCAGATTGGGTTTCAGTAAAGAAATTTTTTTTAGACAGGATTAACAAGATTTACAGGATTAAAAATCCGAAAACCAATCTAATCTGAGTATATCTGGTAACAAAAGTTCTCTCGAAAAGTTCAAAATCCCTCTAGCCCAAATCGGACTAATCCCAATTTGCCGGTAGCCTTGTCAGTGAATACGACCACTAGACGTTTATTAATCGGATCAATAGCAGAGTCATAATGGTATTGGTAAGACTCAACTGGAACTTGTTTACCAAGCGAAATATTTGTATTTTTACAATTATCTCCATTTAGTTCGCATCGAAAAAGATTTAAACTAAATATATTTGTATCTACAGCGATTGTGAGTAACTTTTGATTAGCCGCATCAATGTTTAAAGAGGGATAATAAGAAGGAAAAGGTTTAGTCGCAGAAATATCTTTTGACACACAATTTAAACCATCTAAATCACAACGAATAAGCCCTATCCTTATACCCATACCGATTCGTCGTCAGCGTAGCGCCGTTGGGAGTTCCGTGATTTCCGTTTCCGCTTTCGTCGTTGGCGTTTGCGTTAAATGGGTAGTAGGCGACAGCTCCATTTAGCATTCCAATGTCTTTGTCCTTTACATCTAGGAGATAACTCGCTGTAACCAGATTAGTTCCATTTCCCGTGATCGTGGATTGGTCGAGAGTAAAATTCGTATCGTCTAATGCGTTTATCGTAACTGTTTGCGGTATATTCCAATTAGTCGAATCGAAACTTAAAACTGTATTTCCTAGAGTAACTAAAGCCCAACTGGAATTTAGATTCACAGTATTTGCCACAAAAGGATTTCCCGATAATGCCACTTGCATGGAGCCTGATTGCCCTTCCGTGAGTGGAACTGTAAAATTACTAAACACAATCCTAGTATCCTTATCAATCACTAGTATCGGATAAGTAGAATTAGCCATTGAGCTTGCGGATGCAGTGAGCACAACGTTCTCCGAGTTTTCATTTCCGTCGTTTGCGATTGCTGTGATGGTTAAACTTTTGGGTGAATTGTAATTAGCCGGTGTGAAAGTAAAACTCGAAGGATTCATTTGTAAAATTGGGCTATTTAGATTTAAAGTTACGGTTGTATTAAACGCTGGGGCAAGGGTAAGACTGACCGCGAGTGTAATCGATTGTCCTTCTATTACCTGTGTCGCTCCTGTGATTATTACCGATTGAATTTCATCGTCTACGGTTGTTACTGGAATAGAAGAAGTGGTTAATCCAATACTAGCCGCAGTTAGGGTAATGGATTCGTTCTCATAATTTGTATCTTGCACACCAGTAAGAGTGATGATTTGGGGTAAATTCCAATTAGTCGTAGTGAAATTTATCGTAGAAGGAGAAACAGTCATCGAGTCTTGTATAGAACTATTTAGGGAAATGGTTTTATCTATTCCAGGTTCTCCATTAAGCTGGACTGTGATTGTAGTAGTTCCACCTTCATTTACCGAAGCCGAACTTAGGTTGAATATGGGCATAATGTCATTATCCACAACCTTGACGGAAACAATTGTAGTTTCTGAACCAGTCATGGTCAGGTTAATCGCCGAGGTTTCCGAGGTAGAATCAGAATCTTCCGTAGCAGTTAGATTTATAGTTTGTTCTGTGGAATAATTTTCCGGAGTAAAGGTTAACAACGATTTGTCAGCAGTTAACGAAGTGGAATCACTAGGGCTAATTTCAACCGTAACCGTTGTATCTGGTTTTGTATTTAGTTTTACTCTAAACTCAGCCGATTTCCCTTCTTCTAAAGTAGGAGGGGAGTTATAGGTTAAAATCCTTTGGGAGTCGTTGTCTTTAACTTCTACTTTACGGGTTAATACTGCGTAACTGATTCCCCCTATTTCAATGGTAGACATTTCGTTTCTATGATTTTCATCTTCTTTTACAAAAATTTCTATTTTTTGTGGGTTAGAAATATTTCCTTCTAAAAACTGCAAACTTGTATTAGCCGCTCCATTGAACTCTAACAAAGGGTTATCACTTCTGATATAAATTTTCCCATCTCCTACAAATTTGGAAAGTGTAACGTTAACCGATATCGTTTCGCCTTCTCTCAGAGTAGTCATATTTTTATCTAAAAGAATTTGATTCGCTAAATTATGATTATGCGCAAGCACCAAACCCGCAAACAAATTGGATAAATTCTTTTCATTTCCAAACTTAGGACGCAAAAATAAAAATCCACAAGATAGAAATAAAAGTATCGGTAGTAAAAATAAAATTTTCCCTCTTCTTAAACCGATTGCCTTTTTTATTCCTGCGAGCATTTGCCAAGTTTTCAAGAGGAGTCTATTGTTTGCAAGTAGTATTTTTTTGATCCTTTGTATTAGGCTCGGTTCGGCTCCGCTCACCGAGCGGACTTCTCCGTAAAGGCGAACCCGCTCGTTCCCTGAGCGGAGTCGAAGGGAACTTAATAGTACAAAGCCCAACCAGTCCGGTCACTGAGCATTATCCTGCGCCCTTCCCTTAGAAAACGTGAATTCGACGTAAAGATTTTGATTTGTCATTCCCAAAATTTTCTGTTGGGAATCTGTAATCCTAGTTAGACTTTATATTAATTGAGATCCCCGATAAGGGATTTCGGGGATGACAAGAAGGGTGATCCTTACATCGAATTCATATTAAATAGTTAATAAAAATTTTCAATAACCACGTACGGGATTATTACGAGTAACCACAACTAGTGAAATAAACATATTTCAAAGTCTGTGATACGATAGTCACTACAACTATCGAATAAATGACCCGAAAAATACTTTCAAATATTACAAATGACTTGACCTTAGTAACGTTAGTTAAAAGATATGACAGGCTTATCTATATTTTTTTACTCTATTGGTCTGCTAAAAATCAGGCGAGAAACCCTCACTTATTCGGAAATTGGAAAATTAAAACCAAATTACTAGGAGACTTTTAGAATGAAAAAAATATTAGTCATAATTGTATTATGCCTTCTTCAAGTAAATTGTGGTCTTGCATTTTTAGATGACATAACTGGAAAAATAAACAAGGAAGGATTTGAAAATCTACTTCCTCTTGCCCTACTTGGATTCACTGCTGTTGGGAATTTTAAGGTTAACAAAGACTTATCCTCAATCGACGAAGGAAAAAATATTCAGTTTGAATTGTCTCTCGAATCCGGTGCGTTACCCGCTAACCTAAAAGTAAAATCAAGCCTACCTAGTCTTACAATAAACAACCAAATAGAATACACTGAGAGCATTTCTAATTCTAAAATAACATTGACTCTTACTGCACTCGAAGATGAAAACCAATCTGACGAAACAGGGACTTTAGAGTTCTCCGCTACCGGCTACACTACATTAACCTTACAAGTCAGTTGTAAGGACAATGATCTACAGAGAATTTTAGTTTCGAATTCTCCTTCCTCCTTGACAGAAGGATATTCTGGGACTGGAAAAGTTCGTCTGAATATCAAACCAAACGCGAATACGACTGTAAATATCAGTAGTACAGATACAAACTCATTATCCGTTAGCCCCTCTAGTTTTATCTTTACCCCTACGAATTACGCAACGGGTCAAACAGTTACTTTTACTGCCTTAGAAGATTCTAATACTCTTTCTGAAACCGTAGCAGTTTCGTTTTCAACGAGTGGCTTAACTACAACTAGCGTTTCCATTCCAACTGTAGACAATGATATTTCTCCTATATTTTCTGTCTCATCTCCCCTCTCTATCAATGAAGGTGGAACTACAACAGTCAATGTACAACTAAACGGTGACCCGTCTGCTTCCAAAATTGTATTACTCCAATCTTCTATTCCGGGTGTAATATCTATTAGCCCTTCTTCGATCACTTTTGATTCGACTAATTGGAATAATCCCACTCCCATTACGATCACTGCTTTACAAGATACAAATGCAACCAATGAATCAATCACTCTAACTGCGGGTGGAGTTGGGCTAACTTCTAGTAACCTCTTTGTAAATACAGTAGATGATGAAACTTTAAACTTTATAATTACCGGATCCAGTCAACTTACAGAGGGTCAAACTGGAAATTTACAAATAAATCTATCTGCCGATCCGGGAACTAACGTTACAGTTACCCTAACTTCCAATAGCCCTAATGTAAATTTTACTCCAACTAGTTTTATTTTTAACTCCAGTAATTACTCTACTCCTAAATCTATTGCTATAACCACGAATGCTAACGATGGAAATGAAGATGCAGAGTTTGTTATATTTACCGCAACTGCTACTGGAGTCCCAAGTCTCACTCATAACCTAGTCATTATCGACAAAGACACGAGGATTATACTAAGTAACCTCCCCTCCAATTTAACGGAAGGTGGAGCTTCTAATTTTCAAGTTCGTCTCTCTGGAAATCCAGGAATTCCGGTTAACGTTTCCTTATCCACAAGTCTTCCAAGTATCAGTTTGGGAATGACTTCGATTCCTTTCACAAACGCAAGTTATGGAGACCAGACTGTTTCAATTACTGCTGTAGAAGATATCGATCATAATTCCGATTCACCACTTATTTCTATCATCGGCTCAGGATTAACCTCTGCCTCTGGGTCACTCAAAGTATACGACAATGACACAACGATCATTTTCGGGGGAGTGAGCTCCGTGACAGAGGGTACATCGGGGATAATCACAATTAAACTTTCCGGAAATCCTTTAGACGCGAGAACGATCACAGTATCCTCATCGGATACTTCGCATTTAACTCTTTCAGGAACTAGTTTTAATTTTGATTCTACTAATTATGGGACTAATCAAAATATAACTCTAAGCGCCTTACAAGATGTAAACGTTATCCAGGAGACAATTTCGATTACAGCAGTTTCTTCTCCTTATATTATAAGCCAATCAGTGAATATAACAAAACCGGAAGATGACACGCAAAGCCTTGTATTTACTACCTCAAATAGCTCGGTCAATGAAGGGAGTAATATTAATTTAACCCTAAAACTCGCCTTCGAACCTTCTGCCAATACCGCAATCACAATAACAATTCCATCGAACACTGGAATTTCTTTTGCATCGGGAAGTTTTTCGGGAACCTATTCCAATACATTCACCACTGGAAATTGGAATTCTGGGTTTACGATTCCTGTTTATGGTTTGGAAGATGTGAATACGATTGCGGAAAATATAACGATTACTGCAAGTGCTGGAGGAAGTCCTACCGATGTTACATTAGGAATTTCTTCTGTGGATAATGACATACAAGAAATTTCAATCCCAACTACTCTCAGTTTAGTAGAAGGAAATAATAGTAGTATCCTTGTGAAATTATTATTCGATCCAGTCAGCCCACTCACTATTACCCTCACACTTGCGAGTAGTTCTGGAATTTCATTTAATAGCGGTAGTTCTGTATTATCCACTACAGTTTCTATGACCACTGCAAATTATTCGGGTGGAGTATCTCTCAATATCTATGCTTTAGAAGACAGCAATATTGCGAGCGAGAACGTTACGCTTACAGCAAGCGCATCTGGTGTAACTAATAAAATATTGACCGTAACTTCCGTGGATAATGATACTCAAAGTTTTGTTTTTACTTCTGCAACTAGTTCGGTTGGGGAGGGTAATAGTATAGATTTAAATTTAAAACTTGCCTTTCAACCTCCCGCTGATTTACCTTTTACTATTACAATCCCATCGAATACTGGAATTTCTTTTTCCTCTGGAAGTTTTACTGGCTCTTATTCCAATACCCTTACCAGCTCGAATTGGAGTTCAGGTTTTACTATCACGGTTTATGGCATACAAGATTTGAATACCATAGCCGAGAATATAACCATCACAGCGAGTGCGGGTGGAAGTCCAAATAATGCAACTTTAAATATTTCAAGTGTGGATAACGATACACAGGGGATTTTAATTCCTTCAAGTATCAGTATAAACGAAGGTGGAAGTAATAGCTTTTTAGTAAAACTTTCCTATGACCCAGTAAGTCCACTCACTGTTACCCTCACTCTAGCTAGCAACTCCGGAATTTCGTTCAGTAGCGGAAGTTCTATATTAACCACAAATATATCTATGACCACTACCAATTACTCTTCCGGTGTATCCGTTTCTATTTATGCGTTAGACGATGTTAACAATAGTAATGAGACTGTTACTCTAACTGTAACTGCATCAGGCGTTACGAGTCAAACTATGATTACTAGCTCAATAGATGGATACCCTACAATTTCTTCTGTACCAAACGCACAAGCTTTACAAAACACTACCATTTCTGGGACAAACTTTAATACCTCGGCTTCTTCTAATATAGTAACTATTGGTGGACTAAGTGCCACAGTTGTTAGCGCAAATACAAATTCACTTGTGGTAACTCTTCCCGAATTAATAGAGAGTGAGTCTGTTGGCACTCATGCGGTTACTCTTACTACTCCGCGCGGGTCTGCAAATTCTTCCGTGTATGTTCCATTCTCAGATTATCAGTTCGTAGATCAGTTGGATAATCTAAGCAATGTGACAGTCAATTGCGATGCAACAACAACTGCGACAACTTCTTCAAGTATTTTATCCGTTGTATCATCTACAAATGGATCTGGACCGAGATGTTATGTGGCTTACAATTTCACACCTACATCCAAAGTTAGAAGTTTTGAAGTCACAACTTTAGCTCAACTAGATGCAGGCTGTGGTTGGATATGGATGTCTATGTCTGGACCATCGAACGATATTAGAATAGGAAGAGATGCAAACCCTTCTTGTCCGGCTAACACTGGTTTTGCGTTAAATGGAAGCGGTACCGGATTTTTAACTTATAACGGTGGTATCTGCCCTGGAAATTATTATTATTGGACTACTCGCTATGATGCTTCCCAGTCTAAAGTTAATATTTGGGTTCGTAAAGGCTCTGATTATAATGTAATCGTTGGAGAAGGAGTCATGTCAGGAGCTTTTAATGATCTAAATAAAGTTCTATTTGAGAATCAAGATTGTGGAGCAATTCGTATTGATAGTGTTCAAGTAAAAAAATGTTATTACAATGAATCTGCGGTTGGTGGTGGATGTTGGTAATGAAAGGTTTACTTCTATTAACCGCATTTATATTCCTCTCCCACTGCGGCATACTATTCTTAAACCCGAAAGAAGGAAATAAAAATGAATGGATGAACTATATCCCCTTTCTAGGTATAAATTCTAATACAACAGAAGCAAATGTCGCAAACGATACAATTGCCCCTACTGTCCTTACGGCAATACCGGCTGTAAGTAGCACAAATATTCCGATCAATCAGAAAATTACCATTACTTTTACAGAGCCGGTAGTCGCAATAGCTAGCCCGATTACCCTTATAGATCCTAGCTCAAATCCAGTGACAGGAACGGCTACTTGGAATAATGCGGTATTAGAATATACCTTAAATTCAAATCTAGCGTATAATACAAAGTATACGGTGACACTATCTTCCGAAATCAAAGATGAAGCTGGAATTAAAATTCCTTCTAGTTTTTCTTACCAATTCACTACAGAACAAACTGGAGATAATACTTCCCCGACGGTAATTGGAACAACTCCTGTAAGTGGAACAGCTAGTTATAATATTAACTCTAGTCTGAATATAGTTTTTAGTGAGCCTATACTTATTTCTAGTTTTAACTCAACAAATGTAACTGTGACTAATGATGGTAACCCGGTATTAATTGCGGTAAATGCGAACTCCTCAAACGGGACAATTGTTCCAGTGGGAGGGTGGGCTTATTCTTCGAATTATCTTGTAACTATAAAAAAAGAGATCCAAGATATAACTGGAAATCCAATGATTGCAGATTATACTTTTACTTTTTCAACAGAGCCAGATACCGATGCACCACAAATTGTTTCCCAGATTCCAGAGGTATATACCGTTACTCCACCCTCAGGGCTTACCGTCCCGGGACATTCTATCAACGATCCAATTCAAATTGTATTTGATAAAGAATTATTCCCTGCGAGTGTAAACTCGTCTAGCTTTCTTGTAAGTCATGGAGGTTCTACAATTTCTGGGACAATCTCTGTTTCCCCAACGACTACTAGTGCAACAGAGGCAATCAAAAACTATAAAATAAAATTTACGCCTAACTCTCGTTTGCCTCATACGAATGGCACTGCAACTCCAATTACAGTCACTCTTACTACTGCAATTCAAGATACAGCAGGAAATACGTTAGCCGCTCCTTACACCTTTACATTCCATACAAAGTATACAGAAATTTATGCCAGTACAGTGCATAATTGTGTTTTGCTTCCCTCCGGAAAAGTTCGTTGTTGGGGCACTAATTTACAGGGGCAGTTAGGAAATGGAAATTTTGACTCAGTGCCTTCGATGGATACCGCCAAAGATTTGCGTTTAGGAGAACCTGCTCTAAAAATAGATACAGGTTTGGCTCATTCTTGTGCCTTATTATTATCAGGAGGAATCAAATGTTGGGGGAATGGATTTTCCGGTGCGTTAGGGACTGGAGGCAGAACAACTATTTCCGATCCAAATTATATCCCAACTCTATACATTGAAGAAAAAATTACAAGCATTAGTGTATCCATGAATATTTCCTGTATTACTACTGAATCAGGTAAATACAAATGTTGGGGTTCCAATGACGATGCTGCACTCGGATATGGATACAAAAGTTCAGGTGAGATTGACTTTGATAGTAGGCTTTCTATTTCTGAATCCGAAAGTTTGAGTTTTCCGGGAAAACCAGTGAAACAAATTGCAGCCGGCAGTAGCTCCAATTGTGGTCTTACTACGACAGGCGATATTAAATGTTGGGGTTCTAATGCGGTAGGCGAATTGGGTTTGCCATCTGCGGCTAATCTACTTTATCCGGACTCAGAGGGAATGTCCTTTTTAAATTTGAATTTAGGGGGAGCAATTCCTGTACAAATGGCGTCCAAACATTTACATACTTGTATTGCTCTTAATAATGGAGAAGGGTTATGTTGGGGAATTGGTAATTTCGGAACAAATGGAACAACAAACGGAACTAGAGTTTACGATGCTTCTTTAATTCCGAAATTATCAGCATTGCCTTTCAAAAGTATAACAAAAGTACTTGCTGCCAATATAAATTCCTGTGCTATTTTTACCGAAGGTACGATGACGTGTTGGGGGATTAATTCTTTTTTAGGTATAGGTTTTCCATCTAACTATATTTCGTTTCCCCTTCCTAACCCAGACCAAGAAAATAGTTTTACAAACTCAGTAGCCCTTCACCTAATTAGTTTTCTTCCAACTAAAATAGTCGATGCATCCATTGGTTATTCGCACGGATGTTTGATTATTGATACAGATGAAATTAGATGTTGGGGAACTGGCGTCAACTATGTATTAGGCGATGGAAGTAATACAACAATTGCTTCTGCAACTGGAAATACAATTCCTATAAATATTCCTGCTCTACCATTCTATTCCTTTAAAAGGACGGACTATTAACTATGAAAAAAATTTATTTATTATTCCTAATCACTACCTTCTTATATTCCTGCAAAGAGGCTAAGTTGGATCACCCAACAGAGGGAGCTGGTGGACTTTTAATAGGAGTCAGTCAAGAAGTAGGCAACTCCGTATTAGTCACAAACTTTCCTACTAACATGAATGAAAACGGGACTAGCACTATACAAGTCAAACTGAGTCAAAAAATAGAAACAGATACAATCCTCACCATTACTACAGAAAATGCAGTATTAAAAATAAACAACCAGGATAGCGTCGAATTAAAATTTACCCCAGAAGATTTTAATATAGATCAGTCCGTAACCTTATCCCTGTTAGCCTCTGATAAAATTGCACCTATAGATATTGGAGTAAATTTTTCTCCTGCTGGATTTCCTAATACTCGACTGGTTCTTTCTGCTAACTATCAATTTTCCCGTGCAATGGACTTTACTGGACCAACTTCACTTACAGAAGAAACTGCTGGAACGTTAACCGTAAAGCTAAGAAAACAACCACAGGCAAACGCAACCGTAACTTTTACTTCTAATTCTACTTCTGCCATTACAATTACTCCTTCTACTTTAGTTTTTTCTCCTGAAAATTTTTCTACTGAACAGAGTATCACTGTCTCGATAAATGATATTTACAATGATAATAGAAATTATACAATCACGGGAACATCTGACTCAGAAAGCACAAACTATTCTATCAGTGTGGTAGATAATGATTATGCGATAGTAGATTTATCGACGGCTAATGGGTTAATAAACAATTCAGGCAAACAACCCTCGATTACGATTGATTCTACAAATAAAAGATTTTTTGTAGTAACGCGGGATGCGTCTGTTAGCCCCACTGGTGGTGGAAATAGACCACTTATATTTCGATGTGATAATTTAAACGGGACAAATTGCCTAACCAAATCGTTTAAGAATGAACTCTCGGCAAATTCAGGGTACAAACCATATATAACTTACGACTCAGCAGATAATAATCTCTATGTAAGCACACAGGATTTCAATCAACGTCAACCTAGAGCTTTTAAGATTGATGCAGAATTCGCGAGTAATATAGATTGTTCCACTGACAATCCAAATTGTGTATCTCAAATTTCAGGATTTAAGTCGGTTAATGTATTTAATTTTCTTACAAGTTCTACTAAAATTCTTTTTGTAACTTATTGGGGAAATAATACAGCAGTTAGAGAATGTGATAGATCGAATATTTCTAAGTGTACAGCTGAATATTTTCTAGCAAATCATAGTGAACAATCATTCGGTTCCATTGGATCTAGGGGATTCAAGTATGACCCTGTGAGCTTACAGCTATTTGGCGCTGCAACTGGAGAAATAGGAATCAATAACGTTGTGTATAATTTAATTCCAAGAGGATTAATTTCGTCCGCCAATGGTCAAACTAGTGTAGTAAAAGATATTCATAGTGGCTCACCTACCCCAAAGATTAATACTGGTTTTACCCCAGATCTTGCGATAGACGCTATAAATAATCGTTTAATCATAACAACTTTTGATTATAATGCACAGGGGGGAGGTGCAGGAAGACCTTCTTTAATTTTTTGCAATAAAACAATGACCTCTTGTACGTATAAAGATTTGCCGGGAACATTGTATCCATCTTATCATCCTAAACTTTTATGGGATAGTACTAACAAAAAAATTATTATCATCACATACAATTCATCCAAAAAACCCTATTTGCATCATTGTGATGAAAGTGGGGAAAATTGTACCGAGACTGATTTATCAAAAGGACAATCCTATTATATAACTGAGCCGGAAGAAGCTGGGTATAATTTCGATGCACAAATTGATACAGTCAACAATCGCGCCTTATTGGTGTTTGCCGATGGGGTAACAGGCAAACTCACCCTACTTCGCTTTGGTTTAGGAGGATTTTAGAATGAAAAAATTTATATTACTTCTAATTTCCCTCTTTCTAAATTGTGGATTATTTTTAGTCGAAGACAAATCCAACACAGATAAAGAAAAATCCCTACTTATGGGAGCACTTGCCTTTTTTGGAGTATCTACGAGTTCTTCGGCACTAGCGGCAACTACTAGTTCTCCTCCAGCAATCGCCTTTGGTAGTAGTTCTTATACCTTTACCAAAGACTTGGCTTTGAGTGTAATGCCAATTACCTCTGGAACGATAACATCTTGCACGGCTAATCCATCTTTACCAGTCTCTTTACAATTAGGTCAGACTAATTGTGTCCTTTCAGGTTTGCCCACAGTAGCCCAAGCTTCCGCTTCTTACACAATAACGGCAACAAATTCGGTTGGCTCTTCGTCTACCACGATAGCAATAGAAGTAAAAGCAATTCCACCATCGGCGTTAGTTTATTCGAGCACCTCTCTGACTTTAAATGTTAATTCTACGATGACAACTTTAGTTCCTACCTACAATGGAAGTATCACAAGTTGCGCTTCTTCTCCAACTCTGCCATCTGGACTTTCACTGGATGCAACGACCTGCACTCTATCAGGAACACCAACTGCAATTAAAATTCTCACCGGTTACACGATAACAGCCACAAATTCCGAAGGGAGCACAACGGCTAATATCAATATAACTGTATTGCCTGAGCCTCCATCCGGTTTGAGTTATGCGGGAACTCCTTTTACATTTACGCAAAATCTTGCGATTGCAACTATATCTCCAACTCTTACAGGAGTTCCAACCACTTGCACGGCTACTCCTTCTTTGCCGTCAGGGCTTTCGATTTCTACCATCTGTACAATCAGTGGAACTCCTTCAGTAATACAATCTGCGGCTTCCTATACGATACTCGCAACTAATGGTGGAGGGAGCAGTTCTACTTCTATATCTATTACCGTAAATGTCGCTCCTCCTTCGAACCTAGTTTATTCAGGAAGTCCCTATACCATGTTTCAAAATGCGAGTATTACAACGATTACCCCAACCATTACAGGAACTCCAACGAATTGCACTGCGTCTCCTACACTTCCTGCAGGACTACTGTTAAACGCATCTAGCTGTGCTATTTCGGGCGCCCCGAACAATCTACAGGCTAATACTAGTTATACCATAACTGCGAGTAATAGTTCAGGTAACACCAATGCAACAATTAGTATCACGGTTAACGCAGGTGTATGCCGCTTTGATATTGACCCATCATTATACAAATTTGATTCAGGATGTAAGTTCCAATAAGGAGAATTTTATGAAAGAAAATAAATCCCCCCTACCCTCCTTTGCAAAAGGAGATTTAAAATCATCCTTCACACGCGGATTTGCCCTAGCCCTCGGGCTCACCGCTGGCGCATTACTCTCAGTAGCCGTTACTGGAACAGTGAACACTTTTAACAGTGGAGACTCCCTTACTTCTTCTCTAATGAATCAAAACTTTACCAGTTTAAAAACAGCCATCGAAGGAATTCCCGACTGGACTAAAAATGGGGTTAATGCTTATTATACTGCTGGGAATGTGGGGATTGGGACGACAAGTCCTGATAATAGTTTTAAGACAGAAATTGTGAATGTAAATAACCAATTACAATTAACAAGCACTTCCACAGGTGCAAATACAAACGCACATTTAAGTTTCAAAAAGTATTCGACAGCTACAGACTACGATTCTTGGGGAATTGCATTATCCGGCGGTAATGATGGTATTGGTTTAAATCAACAAGGCAGTTTAGGTTTTTTTTCAGGAACTCAAGCAGGCTACAATGGATTCAAAATGGTATTAGCGGCTAATGGCAATGTTGGGATAGGAACGACGACGCCGACTAGAAAACTAGAAGTATATGGGGATGGTATTTTGGCATCATCAACTGATTCAAATCAATTTTCTCATTATAAACCTGGTTCCATTGATATATCCTCATCCTCTCAAGCATTTATAGATTTTAAAGATTTATTCACTGACGATTATGATTTTAGAATTAGATATATCTCAGGCAGTAGTCTTGATTTTGGAACTATTTCAAGACCCAATATACTTTCACTATTAGACACCGGCAATGTCGGAATTGGAACGAATAATCCCACAGCTAATCTAAATATAAAAAGCCAGTCAGATGCGAGCACTCGAACGTTAGTAGCCATTGAAGATATAAATGTAGCCGGTACAGGTGGAACAAATTTACTTATCCAAGGAAGCGGCACTGTCTCGAGAGAAATATCAATAGCAAATATTTGGTCAAAAATGCATTTAGGAGCATCTGCTGCCGGTACTGTAACACAAAGACTTAGCATTGACACTAACGGTAATATTGGTATCGGAACACCCACTCCTTCCCAAACCCTAACCGTAAACGGTAACGCAGGCAATACAACTGGAGTCTGGGTAAATAATTCTGACGAGCGGCTAAAGAAGAATATCCAACCATTGGGAAATTTCTTAGATAAGCTGACGGGCTTACGACCAGTAACCTTTGAATGGAAAAATCCCAAAAAATTAAACGCCAAAGAAGGCAAACATATTGGATTTATTGCCCAAGAAGTAGAAAAAATTTTTCCGTTCTGGGTTGACACTGATCAAGATGGAATGAAATGGATTTCTCCGGAAGGGATTAATGCGGTGTTTGTGCAAGCATTCAGGGAATTGTCAGTTCGACTACGCTCACTCGGCGAGATTCAACGAACCGAAGGCGAGAAAACGCTTTCTCGCCTTCGGTTCGTTGAAACGGAAAATGCAAAACTCCGAGAAGAAGTGAAAACGTTACGCGCCACATTAGAAACGCAGGATCGTATTTCGTCACGATTCGAAGAGCGGCTTAAAGCTTTAGAAAATAAACAAGTAGCGAAAAGATGAGAAAGGAGAATAATATGAAAAAATCCCCCCTACCCCCCTTTGCTAAAGGGGGTTTACTAATTGTAGATTCTACCGCAAAGGAAGGAAAATCTGAATTTATAGATAATTCAAATGAACAAAAATATACCCCTACTCCTACACCCCCTTTCGCTTCCACCCTTCGACATGCGTCTCCCAACGCCTTCGCCGGGGACACAGGGGGATTAAAATCACCCTTCGCACGTGGATTTGCCATCGCCCTCGGTCTTACCGCCGGCGCATTACTCTCAGTAGCCGTTACTGGAACAGTGAACACTTTTAACAGTGGAGACTCCCTTACTTCTTCTCTAATGAATCAAAACTTTACGAGTTTAAAAACAGCTATCGAAGGAATACCGGAATGGACAAAGAATGGGGTTAATGCTTATTATACGGCAGGGAATGTGGGGATAGGGACAAGCACTCCCGACACACTCTGCAATGCAAGCACTAAACTTTGCGTTGTCGGTGGACATATTTACAATAATGGAAATAATAATATTCTCAATCGTTCCCAATCTGTTGCGTGGGATACATTCGGCAGTATGCATTTCCAAATAGATGGAACAACGTATTCTAAAGTTGGAATTTACGATACAAACTACCTTCGCACAAACTCAGGATTAATCGTAGATGGCAATGTTGGGATTGGAATTACTAATCCTGCAAGACCCCTTGAAATTGCATCTAATAATATCGTTGCTGGTAATCCAAGTGTTTTAGTAAAAGGAGATAACAATACAGAACGATTTGCAGTGGAAAGTTCAGTCGATGCAGTCTTTCAAACTGGGAAATATGGAGGAACTCAATCTAGTAAAACAGCCGTTCTCGCAGGAATGAGCCTTGGAACTTTTCAAGCTGGAGGTTACGATGGAGTAACCCAATATTATAATAGAGCGGCAATGTATATGTATGCCGGTGAAAATTTTACCAGCTCCGCACATGGAACAGGTATAAAATTTCACACGGTTCCACTTGGCTCGACTTCGAAGACAGATCAAGTAACCATAACCCCAAATGGCAACGTAGGCGTCGGCACAACTGCACCGGCAGCTAAGTTAGATGTAGCGGGTAATATCAATTTAACCGGATCGACAAATCAAATACTATTTAATGATGCAGGTGGATATGATTTTAGTATTGTTCAAAACAGTGGTAACTCATTAGACTTTAAAAGCCCTGAATATGGCGCAGGAACTATTGCAATGAGAATTGAAAATACTGGTCGTGTTGCAATCGGCTCTTCTTCTTTTCCTATATATCCATTAGACGTGACTGGCGATATTCGAACATCTACTTGTTTACGTCATAGCGGAGGAACATTAGGAACTTGTTCGTCAGATAAATTTTTAAAAAAAGAAATTCAAAAATTTCTTTTCCAAGATGTTCTAACTAAACTTTCAAAGTTCGAACTTGTAAAATATAAAATGAAATCGAAAGATGATATGCAATACTTGGGATTTGTCGCACAAGACATAGAAAAAATTGCACCGGAATTGGTTGGAACAAACAAAGAAGGATTTAAAACTTTAGATTACACTCGAATCCAATGGATGCAGTTCCAAGCGATAAAGGAATTGTCAGTTCGACTCCGCTCACTGACCGAAGTTCAAGAAGCAGAAAAGGCTGGTAATGAGAAATTGCGTTCTCACCTCATGGAATTGGAAAAGGAAAATAAAGTACTTAGAAGAGAAATGGAATCTCTAAAAAATCAAAACCAAGAACTAAAATCTATTTACAAAAGACTGGAAAGATTAGAAACGAAACAGAGAGGTTTTTAATGTTTAAAATATTTTCCATCCTACTTTTATTATCCGCAAATACTTTAATCGCCCAAGAAGCTCAACCGCAAGAATTAGAGTGGCTTTTAATACTAGACTTCGCAAGTGAATCTGGAGTTAGCAAAGCTGATAAGGAAAAGGCAATGGGCATTATCCGCAATGAAATTGAGAAACTCAAAGTATTTAAAGTCCGTGAGAAGGATACCGCCAATCAAATCATTGATGAAAAAGTGGAGGAGTTACGCGGATGTGTGGAGGCAAAATGCTCAGTGATGATTGGAAAATTTGCAGATGTTCCGAAAGTATTAGATGGAACTATTAACAAACAGGGAAAAGGTTTTAATGTAACATGGAATCTATTCAATGTTGAGTCTGAACAGATAGAATTTTCCAATTCGTTTAAAATTGATAACCCCGAAGAGCCAAGTACGGATATGAAAACTCCCGGTGAGAGGCTAAAGGCATTTGTCCTCAAGATTCCATTTAAAGAACAAAAGCCAAGGTTACCCTACGTTTGGCGCTCTGCCGTTCTACCCGGTTGGGGACAATTATACGATGGTCGAAATACTCCGGGATATTTATTCACTGGATTCTTTTTAACAAGTGCGGCTTATTATTATACTACTCTAGTGGCATTTCAAAAAAAAGAGCAGGCTTATAAGTCTACTCCCTTTTTGCCTGCAAGTGACGCGCAGGATACGTATCTTTTAAATAGTATTTTATTATCTCAAACTCGTTCTGACTACAAAACAAGCGAAAAAACAGTGAATAATGCATTTTATTTTCTTGCCGGAATTTATGTTTGGAACCTAGTCGATGCTTTTGTCTACTCAGGTCGACAAGAAGAAAAAAAAGAAAATCTTTCTCTAGGAATTTTTCCTCGTTGGACTTCTGTTTTGGAAGCACGGGAAAGTACAAAACTAGAAACTTATTACCAAATCAATTACAACTTTAGATTTTAAAGGAATTATTATGGCTAACAAAAGAATACCACCGATTACACCGACTTGTGCTGAGCTTGTCGAATGCATGAACACCGATAAAAGATTTATAAATTTCAGCCTATCATTGAGCATTATTGAGCGCCCCAAGGAAGCGAAATTGAGTTTCGTCGAAATGACGTTAAAACTATTTCTTACTTCGACTCCGCTCAGTAACCGCCTTCTGACTTTCTTCCTATTGCTTTTATTTCTCTATTTTAATGCACAATCCCTATTACCCCAAGCTTTGCCTTCCGGGACAAAGACAAAAGGTATGTCTATTGCTACCGATGCAGATATTAAAGCGTGGCAGAATTCTAAACGGGTTGCTCTTGTTGTTGGTGTGAACGGCTACCAGACATTATCCCGACTTAACTTTGCAGTGGGGGACTCGACTAAGATGAAACTTTCTCTCGATCAAGTGGGGCATTTCGATAAAATTGTACTTTTAAATGATGAAATCGGGGAAAAGAAAAAAGAATTTCTCCCAACCAAAGTTAATATCGAACGAGAATATAGCAATCTTCTAAAAGAAAAACCGAATATGATTTTGTTTTATTTTTCCGGTCACGGGTTTATGAATAACGCAGGGGAAAATATCATCGCCCCCATTGACATCCAATACCAATCCAGAGAAAAAGTAGAGCGGTTTGTTAGTATTAGCTCCCTTGTAAAACAGTCTACTGGTATTACTCAATCCATATTTCTAATAGACGCCTGTCGGGAACAGTTAACTAAAAACACCAAATCTTTAGATGGAGAAAAATTTGGTAAGCTTCCGCCTGACGTTCAGAATGCAAAGGGAGTTGGGATTATGATGGGAACCGCACCGGGTGGATTTTCTTATGAAAATGATAATCTGGGTGGCGGAATTTTTACTCATTTTTTAGTCCGTGCTTTAAACGGTGGTGTACAAGACGAAGGACCCGAGTATGTGACTTTTGGAAAATTAAAAGAATATATGGAAAAACATATTCCAGAATACACTCTAAAAGAAGTGAATAAAAAACAAATCCCGTACACTGCGGGCGACTATACCGGTAACTTCTTATTAGCCGTAGGTAGACCTAAAAACGAAATCCAAAGTAAAATCACAAAGTATTTAGATAAAGGGAAAAATCTACGACTTTCTAGAATTTTATATGACACGGAAAATAAAAGAATCCAACAGAATTTCTTTTTATTATCTGGAAATGGAACTTATTCTATGTCCGATTTAGATGGAGTCCAGAAGATGAGTTTTGATTACGGTAAAGACTTATTTGCCGCAAGACAATACAATTTAAAAGGGGAAGTAGAAGAGGAATTTTTATATTCAGCAACTGAAAGGGATAAAGTGTATTTTACTTATTTAGAAGACAATGTATTAAAAAATTCAATATTCACACAAGACACAAATGGGATTACAGAAACTATTTCGTATCCGAAACAGACTAATCTAAACCCAAACCAAGTTACAAAAGTAATTTACAAACTAAATGGGACCGGTGAGATTGTTGAAATTTCTTATTTAAACGCGGAATCTAAACCCACTCCCAATAAACAAGGAATATCTCAGATAAAATACCAATACAATGGTAAGGGCAAACGAGTATTAACCGAAATTTTTAATTCAAATGGAAATTTAGTCGAAGATAAAAACGGAATTGCCCGTTACAAATACGAATTCAATGACTCAGGAAATAAAACTCTAGAGGAATTTTATTCTGCAAAAGGAGATTTAATTCCAGACAAAATCGCTCGAAAAAAAATCAGCTACGATAATAACTTCAAAGACAAAATTAAATCGGAAGAATACCTAGATGCAAGTAATAAATTAAAAGAAGACAGTTCTGGAATCGCAAAATTTATTTTTTCTTACGATGGAAATGGAAATAAACAAAGTGAAGAATTTTTTGATTCTAAAAATGAATTAAAATCATCTGGAATTTCTGGAAAAAAATATAGTTACGACACAAAAGGAAATTTAACCTCGGAAGAATATTTTAATTCTAAACGCAAACTAATAGAAGACAGGTATTCTGGAATTGCAAAGTATATTTATGATTATAATGGACTTGGGAAAAAGATTAGCGAAAAGTATTTTGACTCAGACAATAAACCAACAACCGACAGGTTAGGAATCCACGAACGTAAATTCTTTTACAACGAAAAAAATTATTTGGAAAAAGAAGAATATTTTAATAAAGAAGGAAATCTAACAGAAGACAAAAATGGAATCGTAAAGAAAATTTTTTCCTACAATCCCAAAGGACTAAAAATTTCGGAAGAATACCTAGATAAAAACGGGGACAAAAAACCTGACACCACCGGTATCGCCAAACGCAAGTTTACCTACAATGACTCAGGTTTAATTTTAACAAAAGAATTTTTTAATAAATACGAAACTCCCGAAGATGACTCCAATAAAATATCCAAGTATTCCTATTCTTATGACGAAAAAGGAAACTTAGTTTCGGAAGAAAATTTTGACAAAAACCAAAATCTAGTTAAGTCTGAGTATAATCTGTATTATCCCAACAAACTAGTCCCAAGATCAAAGACTGAAACTCTCATCAAACTAGATAAATACTTTCGACCAATAGAATTAAAATTTTTTGAATAGGAAAATATCATGAACTTAAAAACTGCGCTGACTATATCCTCTTTACTTCTACTTTTTCATTGTGGAGACACTGCTATTTTAAAAGAACCCTTTCGGGTGTCTGTTGAAAACTACGAAAGTCATTCTTCCCTACCTACAATTCTTGCCGGAAAAGATTCGGATTGTAAATTATTATTTCACAAAAGTATCGTGAACGTCTTATTCGTATTACCCGTCAACCAACTTTCCGCCGATGAAGTTTCAGATATAACAAAACAAAAATCTGTCCGATATAAAAACGTTATGCGTATAACTGATATCTTGTGGACAACTTTGTTATTCCTCACCGGAACCATCATCTATTCAGTTGAAGTAGATTCTTGTTCGACTGAATATGTTTTAGTAAAAGAATCAGATCTAAATTCGATGAAACAAAACCCTTCTGCGTCTAGAGAAATGAGTTCGCTAGAGGCTTCTTCTAATTTGAATGCACCTATCTTACTCAACTATACAAAATATGTAAACACTGCCGCTGAAAAGGAAACTTCTTCTAGCACAGTGTATTTTCCGAACAAATCCACTTCTCTTTCCAAACAAGAAGAGACAAAAGTTGAAAAATTCATTTCCGACTATAATGCAAAATATTCCAAATACAATATTTTACTCATCGGTCACGCTGACTACACTGGAAGCGCAACCAAAAATCTAGAACTCTCTTTAGAGCGCGTCAAATCCGTAAAAGAATTTATGAAAAAATCTGGCATCAGCGATTTAAAAATTTTTACTACCTCCTCCGGTGACTACTGGCCCGGTAATAACGATGAAAAACAAGGAAAAGAATTCAACCGGCGAGTCGATGTTATCCTCTTGGAGTGAATTTCAAATGAAGGCGCGAAAACGTTTCCTTCATTTTTTCGACTGAGCCGATGTAAAACCAGATTGACATTTTTAGGTATGTATATGAATATATGTATATGACTCGAACAACGATTTTACTGCCTCTAGATTTAAAGAAAAAAACAGAAGGAATTGCAAGGGAAAAAGGAATTTCAATGGGAGAATATATTCGAATTTTGTTAGATCAGTCTATCGCAATGCAATCAAATTCTATGAATAAGGATCCCTTTTTTTCTGACAAGGCTGTGTTTACTACGAAAGCTCCAAAAGATTTGGCTAAAAATCACGATGCCTATTTATATGGTAGTTCATTTTGATCTTCATTGATACAGGAGCTTTTCTGGCAAGATACATTCAGGCTGATCAATTTCATAAAAAAGCCAATGCCTTATGGGCTAAAATTGAAAAGAAAGAAATGAAATGTTACACTTCTAATTTTGTTTTGAATGAACTTGCAACTCTATTATTTCGAAGAACGGGAGCAGATTTTGCAGAAATTAGAATGATGAATATCTACTCTTCTACACGGATTGAAATTCTAAGACCAATAAAAGAAGAGGAGATGACAGCCATAAACCTCATGAAGAAATATTCAGAGCACGAAATTTCTTACACTGATTGTATTTCTTTTTGTCTTATGAAAAAGAATAAGTTGAATACTGCTTTTACTTTTGATGAACATTTTAGTTATGCTGGATTTCACTTTTTTAAATAGCAAGACTACTTTGAATCAACAGGAGAAAATAAAAAAGAAGCGCATCGAATTCAAAGAAATTGAAAGGCAAAGACGATTATCCAATAAAACTACAGAAAAGGTATAAAAAATGATATGAATGAACTTTTAAAGCATAAATGAAAAACTCATTAATTTAATTGCAATTTCAAACTAAAAATTGGAAATTGAAATTACACAAGGAAAACTATGAAACCTACAAATCTATTTCTAAACATCGCATTCATCGTATCACTACTAGCAACTAATTCCATTCTGCCACTAGAATCAGTTAAATTCGAAGAAGCACTTTGGGGGCAGGTGCAAGCTTTAAGTGCTGCGGATTTTAAAAAAAGTAAAAAAGAAGAAGTAAAGGATCACAAGGACTGGAAAAAAACAATTGATACGACTTTCCAAAAATTAAAGAGCAATTCAGGAAATCCTAGTTTTGAATTTGAATACGCGATTATAAAAGAGTCTAGTTTTAACGCATTCGCATTTCCCGGCGGACAGTTTATTATTCATACTGAATTATTGGATGAAATGGACAGACTCATTCAAAAAGATACTTCGAGTAAACCCAACTCGGAAGAATTCAAAAAATACCGTGAGTTGTATCTAGCGCCCGTCATTGCCCATGAGTTGGGGCATTATTATAACCGCCATAGTTTCAAATCCTATCTTGCGAAAGTGGAAAAGAAAAATACTAAGGAAGAAAACGAAGAGAATAGAGACTTGGAATTAGACGCTGATATGAGTGGGGTTTTACTCATGCAAAAAGCAGGTTATGATATAAATTATTTTACGAGGATGTTAAAAACTTTAAACGAACTTCGTCAAAAGGAATTAAATGCGGGTAACAAGGTTATACCTTATTTCCAATCTCATCCTTCTCCAAATGAACGACTTTCTAAAATTGACTCCGAACATAAAGACTTGTATACTTGGGCGGCTAAGATGGAGTATCTGTTTGCGGATATCCAAACTTCTCGAAAATTAGACCAAGCTCTAAAAGAATTAGATGATGTGCTTCTGACTTATCCTGATAACCTAGATTTTCAAAGGGCGCGTGTGGTAACTCTTCATAAAATCTGGCTCGAGTCAGCTCTTGTAGAAGATTTAAAACTAAAAGGAATCGTCGACCTACCTTCTTTTCGAGACAATATGATATTCGACAAAAAAGCTACCAAAAAAGCTACTAAGACGATTCCAGGTGACCGAACAAAGTATAACAAGGCGTTAACCGCTTATCGAAGTTTAATTAAAGAAAACCAAGAGCCTTGGTTTATTTCAAACTTTGCAGTTCTTTTGGTTTATTCTCCCGATAAACAAGATGAGGCTAATGCAATCAAACTTGCTCGTTCTACTTTTAAAACTTCTCCATCCGTACAGACTTTGAATAATCTTGCCGTCTGTCATTCTATTGCTGTAATTGAGGGTAATGCAAAACTTTCTCGTGAAATATTTCGGGAAATGGCACGTAACCTAGAGCCTGAACTAGAAGGATTTTTCAAGGGACAGGCACGAAATCCCGAAGCAACTTCTCTTGTGAAAGAGTTACAAAAAGTAAACAAAGATAAGGATGAATCAGATGAGGACATAACAACTATTATCCTTAACTTAGCTCTCACTGAATCTAACACTTCCAAGGATATGGCTAAATTTTATTTTACAAGTTACGATTCTAGTTCTAAATGGGCTGAGTTTTTGAGTAAAGCTGCTTCGACTCCAATTCCTTCCAAGTCTAGCGGTGAAAGTACATTAGTCGAAGGAATTCGAATAGGTAGCTCAATTAAAGATTTGCTTTCTACTTGGAAAGAGCCTGACAGAAAACCGAAAATAGACGATGGTTTTGAAGTTTGGTACTATGATAGAAAATCAGCAAAAATTTCCATGAGAGATGGATTTGTGCAACAAATCATGCTTTATGGAGAAGATAGTCCAACAGTCGCCGGAATCAAAATTGGTTCAGAAAAATCTCTCGTAGAAAAAACTTTAGGTAAAAATTATAAAAAACAAAATCGTTATATCATCTTTGAGAAAAAAGAAAAGTTAGGACTTTCCTTCGATGAAAATAAAGTAGAAAAATTTCTGATCTTTGAGTAAGGCTAATTTATATTAGCCTTACTTTTAGTTAAGACTTTTTTCTTTTTCTGTTTTTTCTTTTTTACAGGTTTCTTAATTTTGTCCCAACCTCGTGCTCCGGTATGACCTGACTTTACATCTGGTTGGAAACGTTCATCTCCGCCAGCCTTGAGCACTTCCCAAATAAAAATGCTCATATTCTGACGAATTCGAAATACTTTTTTCTGGTATTCAAATTCAAGGAATCCCATTTTACCGGAATCAATTTTTGTGTTCAGAGGAAGCTCTTGATCCATCACCGGGGTCAACGTTTCACTTCCAATTGTCGCTTGCACACCTTTTCCGAAATTCGTTACCTTCACCGTTTCTTCTGCACTAAGGCTAATGGTAAAAAGTAGGGATAGGGATATGGATAAAATTAACTTTTTAATTGTAATCATATTTTTCATTTCATTACAGTGATATATGCGGTAAATCTTTTTTTAAGGATGATTTTCATACATCAAACTCTAGTTATTTGGCTTGACTCTCTGATAAAAAATGAAAGGATTAGAAATGTAATCGCAAGGAGATTTTACTATGAGTGGATTTACTATTTTTCTTTTTGTTTGGAGTGTTACTATAGCAATTTATTTCATTCTGTTAGGAGTTACTGGTTTGATCTCTGAAAAGATTGATTCTAAAAATGAAAGATTAGAAAAAGTAGAAAAAAAATTGAACCAATTAGAAGCAAGTTTAAAAAACAAATGAATAGTAGCCGAAAAATTTATGTCCTAATCGGAGCAATTTATATTTCCCTTGCTCTGGCATTATTGCAAACTTACGAAGATACAAAGTATTATGTAGAGCTAATCGTCTTTATCCTCAACACAGTAGCAAGTATCTTCGCAATCTATGAATTTTTACTTAAAAGAAAAAATTGATAAGGCTAATCTTACTTATCCGTCTTTTTGTTTTTTCTAGACTTCTTCGATTTTTTTTCTTCGTCTAAACCGCGGACTCCCGCTGTATTTGTTTTTAGTTCAGGTTGAAAATTTTTTTGACCACCTGCTTTAATCAAATCGGAAATTAGAATCGTTGTATTTTTTTCCACTTTATAAACATTTCCTTTGTATTCGATTTCCAAAAGTCCCATTTTATCACATTGGACTTTTGCATTGAGCGGTAGTTCATCATCCATCTTAGGAATAATTTTTTCCCCACCTACTGTAGCGTGCACTCCTTTTCGGATACTTGTCACTTTAACCATTTCTTCGTCCGCAAAAAGATTTTGCGTCAAAAAAATCGATACTAATAATAAAATCATTTTTATTGTCTTTTTCATGTTTCTATTTTGCAAAGATAGTTAGTAAAATTGCAATCTCTTTTTATGTGGAAATGGGATTTAAAAATTACCATCGACTTGCACTGAGCTTTGCCGAACGTGTAAACACCGAGAGCACCGATAAAAGATACGATATTTCTTTAATATTCGCAAGTTGCTTTCATTTTTCATCGTTCTTTTATCGGTGTCCACACGCTGACGCTATTCGATAAACTCAGTGCAAGTCGGTGGTATACTTTTATGACTCTCTTAACTTGACAGCATTGCCATTGACTGAACCACAAAACCAAACTACGTACGGGAATTTCTTTAGTCAGAAAAACTTTGATTCTCTAGAAAATAATTTTGATCTTAATTGATAGCTATTCTACAAATGGTAGAATGTATACCTCTTTCTCGCTGAAAAGTCTAACGTTCCTTTTGGGACTAATCTGCATATTCCCCATTTCATCGGAAGACGATATTCGAAAGAGTCAAGCAGGAACTGGAAAAAAATACCAATTTGTTAAAAAAGGTATACAGCTAAAATCCCTCGACGAAGAAAACCAAGGCAATCGTTATGCGATCATCATCGGGATCAACGAATACGAAGACACAGCCATTAGCAAATTAAACAAAGCGCGTAATGATGCGAAAGCGCTAGACAGGCTTCTGAAAGCACAGGGACAATTCAATAAGGTATTTCTACTAACGGACGACGCTGACCCTCAAGGGAAAAAATATCCAAGTGCGGAAAATATTTTGGGTCGCCTAAGAGAAATTCTTTCTGGTGCATCGGAAAATGATTTGATTCTAGTTTTCTTTTCCGGTCATGGGGTAACTGACAAAGACGGCAAAGGTTACTTAGTCGCTGTTGACTCTGAACAATCCAATATTTTTTCTACAGCCGTTCCGGTAGACAAAATTGTAACAGAACTTTCAACATTCAACAAATCCTTACTCCTTCTAGATGCCTGCCGCGATGTGGTTTACAAGACGAAATCGCTAGAACAAAATCCATTACAAACAGACAGATACGCCAAATCGAAACTAGCGGCTACTTTCTATTCTACTCAATCTGGGTATTTTAGTTTTGAAGATGAAGATTCCGATTATGGGGTTTTCACCCGTTATCTCCTAGAAGGATTAGAAGGAAAAGCAGATTCCAACAAAGACAATGTGGTATCTTTCACGGAAATCGAACAACATGTCCAAGATGCTGTAAATAAATGGTCAACGAAATACAACAAAAAACAAAAACCATCCACAGAAATTCACGGAGAGAAGTTCGGCGATCTCGCTTTAACTTTATCCGATGGTTCGGAAAAAAGTTTAATCATTGAAAAAAAAGACGCGAATTCTATTGCACGAAAAGGTATGTTTTGGCGGTCTCTTGTTCTTCCAGGCTGGGGGCAGTGGCACGGAAAGGATTATGGATTTGACCCTTCTACACAAAAAATGAAAGCATCTTTTTTTGGAATCGGCTCCATTTTACTTTTAGCTAATCTCTACCACGAAAATAATTTATACAAAGAAGCAAAGGAAAATTATAAACAAGAATCAATGCTAAATGTAGTAACTAGCACAAGTAGTCCTTTTGTATTTGCCCCTGCTCTTTACACATTCACAAGAGTAGAAACCGCAAGCACTGAATACCAAACAGCTTCGAATCGAGCCAATCTTTCTGTGATTGCCCTGCTTGGTTTTATGACCTTAAATCTTTTAGATGTATCTTTTTTTGGGAACATAACAACGTTTAACCCCTTTTTAAAAGAAACACCTACAGCCTATATCAGAGGCGAATTCAAAGTAACCACAGAAAAATTTTTTGGACAAACTGGAGAGAGGGGGGAAGTTGAGATTAGATTTGCGTTTTAGTATACGTTTGGTTCGGCTCCGCTCACCAAACGGACTTCGTTTGTCAAGCGGACTGGTTCGAGCATTTAACAACAAAGTCCGATCCCTGAGCGGAGTCGAAGGGTCGGTGTATTACAAGGAGTCAATATGAGAAAAAAACTATTCTACCATAAACTATTTCAAAA
>JAGOHK010000174.1 GCA_017996175.1 Leptospiraceae bacterium | reverse complement strand
TTTTCCATTTTTAAATCTTCGGTTGGGCGACATTTTGCAATATTGGCAATATAGACGTGAGAACGTGGGACTCCCATAGCTTTTTCGATGAGTCTGGTTAATAACTCTCCTGCTTTTCCCACAAAAGGTCTTCCTGTTATATCCTCTTGCCTGCCTGGACCTTCTCCGATGAATAAAAGTTCTGCTTCTGGATTACCTTCTCCAAAAACAACTTTTGTTCTGGTTGTGGATAATTTACATTTGGTGCAACTGTCCGCGATTTTTTTTAGTTCTTCTAACTTCTCTGCTTTCAATTCTATACTCTCTATTTGGATTACAACGATTAGCCCGTAGTTCTAAGTCCACTAGCGATTGCATTGATGGAAAGAAGTAATTCCATTAGCAATTCATTTGCTGAACTAGAATTTTGATCTTGTAAATTCTGTCTCCATTCTTTCAAGAGCTTTACCTGTAGCAAGTGTAAACTTTTTAACCCGGAACTTCTAAATGATAGAGTTCGAAACATACGAGGTCTTCTAGTTTCGGCAGGGGATTCAAATAAACTAGATAACATTTCCTTTGTTCGATCATATTCTTCTAGGATTCGATGAAGGAATTTTTCTTTGATTTTGGAATCGTCTACCAATTCGCCATATAGCAGCATAATTTCCTTATCCGCATTGAATATATTTGTTTCCACATTCATCATCAAATAGCGAAAGAAAGGCCAATTTACAATTTCGGCTTTCAATGCTTCAAAAGAATTTGGATTGTTTTTTTGTAAATTTTCTAATGCGGTCCCGACTCCATACCAACCCGGTAAAAAGAATCGAGATTGATTCCAGCTAAACACCCAAGGAATGGCTCGTAAGTCTTTCAGGGTTCTTTTTCCTGTTCTTCGCGCAGGTCGAGAACCAATACGAGAATTTTCCAAAGCATCTATCGGAGTCGCTTGACTATAAAAAATCATAAATCCTTCTGCACGAACTAATTCTTCATAAGTGCTGCGACTTTTTTCAGCAAGTCCCTGTATAATTTCTTCTAAGTGCTCTGGTTTTTTTGCTAGAATCCTATGTTTATGGGTAATGCTTGTTACACCCGCAAGCAATAGTTCTAAGTTGTAGGTCGCATTGATTAGATTTGCATATTGTTGTGCGATACTTTCTCCTTGTATCGTTAAACGCATATTACCCGTTAAAGTTGGATTAGGGAGTGCTTCCATGAAGTGATGCGTTTTTCCACCGCCGCGGCTAATGCTTCCACCTCTGCCGTGAAAGAAGTTTATTTTTATTCCGTGTTTTTTACCTACTTCTTCTAATTCCATTTGGGCTTTGTATAAATACCATTGGCTTGCAATAATTCCACCATCTTTATTACTATCGCTGTATCCTAACATTACTTGTTGTATTGGAACGCCGCCCGGAAACGATTGATAAGCGAGACTTAGTTTTGTCATCGGGTGCGATAAAAATGCATTCATAATAGAACCACATTTTTCCAAATCCTCAATGGTTTCAAATAGAGGAACCACCGGCAAAAGGCAAACAAGTCCTTCATGAGTATTCATGACAAGTCCTGCCTCTCTCGCAAAAAGATACACAACTAATAGATCAGATAATTTCCGAGTCATACTTACAATGAGGGAACCTATTCCTGAAGTTCCATATTTTTTTACATACTCTGCAACGACCAGATAACAGTCTCTTACCGCTTCTGCCTCTCCTTCTAGTGGCATTCCTGGTGCAAGAAAGGGTCTAGCCGATGTTAGCTCCGAGTTCAAAAATTGCAAACGTTCAAATTCATTCCAGTCAGCAAAATGAATATTTCTACTCCCGGAAGCTTTCATTAAACCAACCAATGCTTTGTCGTGGAATTCGCTATTTTGTCGAATATCTAAAGCAGCTAAATGAAATCCGAATACTTGAATGACTCTCTCTATCGCAATTACTTCATATTCTACAATTCGAAATGCATCTACCTCTAAAAGAGAATCTCGAAGAATGGCAACGTCTTTTAATAATTCGAAATGATCTTTATAACTAAACTCTTCTTCTCTATTTCCTACTTCCGACAAAGGGATTCTTGCTAATAATATATTTATAAATTGTCTCCATGGCTCGTTAGGATTGCGGGTAATGCATCTTTGCCCTATTTCTCCTAGATGGTTTGACCATTCTTCGATGTATTGAATTAGTCTACGTGGTACGATATGCAAATTTTCTGATAGACTTAAACGAGAGGCTAACGAGAATAACTTTTGGTATACGAGAGACAATGCAGTTTCCCTTAACTCTAAAAGTGTTTCTTTCGTTACGGTTGCGGTTACTAGTGGATGTCCGTCTCTATCTCCACCGACCCAATTCCCAAAACTGATGCGGGGAAGTTTCTCGATTCGATTAATTAGGGTAAGGTCGAAATCATTTTCTTTCCAAGCCTGATTTAGTTTTTTATCTAAGAGTGTAATTGCATTTGGAAAAACATTTTTGAGATAGTGAATGATATTTTTTCTTTCTGAGTTTATATCTGGTTTTTGAAGATAAATTTCTCCCGTTCTCCAAAGTCTTTCGAGACAAAGTTTGATTTCATTTCGCAAAGATTCTTTTTCGGTCGGAGTCCAAATTTGATTTTCCCGTTTAACTAAAAGTAGATAGAGTTCTCTGTGCTGATCAAGAACAGTAGCCCTTTTTGCCTCTGTCGGGTGTGCTGTTAATACAGGTTGGACTTTAATTTCCGGGAATATTTTCGCAATCTCAATTCCATCGAGACCAAGTTTTCGCAAACGTTTGATATGTTCGCCCCAAGATCCTACTATAAAATGAATTCCCCGTTCAATCTCTACCGCACGCCTGAACTGGGTAGAAGCATTTTCCTCCACCATATTAAGTAGTTGAAAGGATATGGATAAAGCTTGGGATCTTCGGAGAGGAGAGCTCGATTCGATTTTATTAGGAGTATATGTATTCGCTTCGTCCTCAAGCCAAGGCAGACTCTCGGCAAGCTCATCTTCCTTTAATTCAATTAGAACCTCTTTAAAACACTGCATTATAAATAGTAAATCGTTTTTTACTTTGTCTGCGCTTTGTTCTTCTGGCATTTGCAAATTCTCCCTTACCTATTCTCGATTTTAATTATCTATCTCAGTTTTAAAAAAAACTTGACATGGATGAAAAAAACAAGCCTTATCTTCATTTAATCGAAATAAGCGTGTATTATTTAATTGAATTTTTCAAGTAATATTAGCCGATATTTAGCGAAGGGAACATTAGAAATGGCAAAAAAGAAACCAGGAACATCCAACAGCAATACTTCTCCCAATATAGATGCAGTGGAAGAGACCGCGCAAATCGCAGATCCTACTTCACCACCAACGTCATCCGTGGTAACCAGCCAGCATAATCATTTAACGAAGGGATTAATTTTAATCCTAACTTCTTCTCTACTTTTGTCTTTTCAAAACGTAGTGACTAGGGTGATTTTAAGTCCGAAGTCGTTATTCGGGCTTTTTGATGGGATCGTACTTAATTCTAGCTTTTCAAATTCCCTCCTAATCTTGGTTTTACGTTGTGCCGTGGTATTGCCCATAATGGCTTTCATCGTAGCCCCTAGACTTCACAAAAACACTTGGCAAGATATAAAAGACTTAGCCAAGCCAGACAACAAAACAAGATTGTATAGTGTAATGAGCAGCGGTTTATTCTTATTTTGCTCCCAACTCTGTATGTATATAGCCCTAGGATCTATTCCGACAGGGATTGCTACAACGATTTTCTTTATTTATCCAACAATTACAATTTTACTTATGTGGGCTTTCTTTCGAGACAAACCGTCACTTCCGTTAGTGTTTGCAATGGTTACAATTTATATCGGTGGGTTTATGACAATTCCAGCGGCAGCCTTTACTCCAAAAGGAGAGGGTAATTTTGTATTAGGCGCGATTACTGCAGCACTTTCAGGTGTTGCGTTTGCTGGTTACATTATTATGATAAAAAATGCAAAGATGCATCCTGCTCCTTTTACCATTGTAAACTTTTCAATCATTTTCATTTTGGGGTTAGCAATTCTTCTTCAAGTCGGATTTGAAATTGACCCTGCGCATTATACCGATTTAGTCTATGGAACTTTGATTCTTGCTACAACTACACTCGTTGGGTATCTCTTACAAAACTTTGGAGTACCACTTGTTGGTCCTTCACTTGCTTCTGTGATTGGAGCAAGTGGTCCTGCTGTTACTGCGCTTATGGCATTATTTTTAATCGGTGAAAAACTAGATCTTATACAAGCACTTGGAGTGTTTCTTGTTACACTTTGGGTTCTTGGGATAAGTGTGGAAAATATGAAGAAGGCGCCAGCTCCTGCCCCAAAAAAATAGCCGATCTTAACAATACATATTTTATATTTCAGGATGTAAAAATTTTCATCCTAAAATATAAAATGAAAGGCTACTAACAATTAGGCGAGAGTTTAGTATTGGTGAGTGTCGCCTATTCGAAGAATACCTTTAAATTCATCTGGATCAACTACTGGCTCTTCTGTGTAATGGTACAAGTAACATTTCTTTTTAACCTCTATTTCACATTTTCGAATATCATCAATATGAGAATGAACACCACTTCTAGGTCCAGTTTCACAGTCCTGATAGATAACGTCAGCCGATACATAGAAGGCTCGCATAGTTGGCGGCATCATAAGAAGAGTGTCAGTTGGAAAGTAAATCTTTTGTCCATCTGAACATTCGAAAATAATTCCGTATGACGGCATATGGGATGTACCCCCAATCACATGAGTCGACTCTATTGTATAAAATCTCCAGACTCGTTTCCCGTCTTCGATTTCGTATTCAATATCTTTTACCATAGGAATTGGATTAAAATAGGTATCCAAGGTAACTCGTTTAACACCTTGTAAGGTATCTAATCCAGGTCTTGCTGCTTCCCAGAGATTTTCTAGAACTTCACGATGTCCCCAAAGATCCGGCTTACACTCATTAGGCAAAGGTTCTTTTCTAAATAATCTATCGAGAATATTATCCAACGTTTTATCTGTTGGATCTGTGCCAGGTTTGCGAAGCCATTCTATTTTTTTTGAATTCCAATACGGATTAAAAATAGTTGAAAGTGCAATTCCTTCCACTCCACCGATATGATCCGCATGAGGGTGTGAACAATAGTAACCATCGATGTCTCCCATTTTGAGACCTACGTTTGCTAAGGAGTGTCTGATATCCCCTCCAAAGTCAATTACGAACCTATAGATATTGTCTTTTACTTTTCCTTTGGTTTCAAATTCTAATAGAAAATTACTTTGAAATCTAGGTACGTAAACTCTTTCTTTAAATTGATTGATTAATTTTTCTAATTCGGAAATTTCTAAGGAGGTTTTTTTATTGGCTGAGATTTTTTCGATTAATTCTTTTACATGTTTTGTTTCAATACTTTCTTTATATGTTCCAGTTGCAAATGCGGAATGGGTTCCAAGTGCAGTTACTTTCATAGTTACCTCTCATAGTATTATAACACGTAAAAAGACTATTTTTTCTTATACAAAAAAAACTTTTTGTCAAAAAATTTCCTCTCATTGAAAATCTCATTCGAAATCTAAGCAGAGTATTTTAGTAACCTCTATAGCTATCTACGAGAATTTTCGTGGGAATCTTTTTTTCTTTGTATTGAATAATATCCTCTGCTTTCAATTTAATAGTTTTATCATAATAAGCAGCAGAATTATTTAAGAGCAAATAAAGATAGTGGTCATCTGAATTTACATCTTTAAACAAAATGAAATTAAAATGTTCTCTCTCTAATTCCACTACTTCAATTTGCTTATTTTCAAATTCTAAAAATGTTGTCATTTAACGAGTATTAACTCTCATTAATATTTGTACGCATTTACAACATTTTGTAAATGTTCGCCTGTATTCTCAATATCCTTTGCAGTTTCCAAAAGCACGAGAGAATTTTCTGCAATCACTTGGGTTCCTGTTGCAATCGTTTGAATGGATCTAGATATTTCTTCTGCGGCAATTTTTTCTTGTGCGGCAGCGTTTAAAATAGACTCAGAGTTTTCATTGATCTTACGGACGGATTCTACAATACGGTTTGTGTCTTGGTTTTGTTTATCCTGTGCACTGCTTACTAATTTCGCTGTTTCTTGGATTTTAGAAATATTTTTTAGTAACTCGCTAAAACTTTTTTCAGTATGACCCATCATGTTTACGCTAGTCCTGATTGCATTTTTCGTATCCGTTGTAAGAGATTGAATGTTACGAGTATTATGCGCTGTTTGCTCTGCCAACTTTCCAATCTCTTGGGCTACTACTGCGAATCCTCTTCCTAATTCTCCAGCTCTTGCAGCTTCGATAGCAGCATTTAACGCAAGTAGATTTGTTCTCTCAGATATTTCATTAATAATATTGACTACTTCATCAATTAACTCTGCTTTTTGGTTTACAACATCTATAGAATCAGCCGTATTTTTTGTGGTTTGCATACCTTTATTGGCTTGCGATGAAAATTCCTCTGTGAGTTTTTCCATTGAATACATTGCACTTGATACATCGGACATAGCTTCTTTAAATTCGGTCGTTACTTTTTCGATTTCTTTTAGATGGTCTGTTTGAAATGTGATGCTATTTAAAACATTTTCAACTGAAGCAGCAAGCTCTTCCGTTGCGGCTGACGTTTCTTCTGTAGACGCAGCCTGGTCTTGCGTGGTGTTCGAATACTTTCTTACAAGCTCTGCTGCTTCTTTGGATTTTTGAGACAACTGACTTGATACTTGACGTAACAAGAAGATAATCTCTGTTATATTCAAAATAAAAACGCCCATCCACTTTAGCAGTCCTCCAATTTCATCTTTAATTCCATAGTCTAAATTTTCTTTTAATTCTCCTGCTCCGCGTACGATCTGGCTGATAATTGTAGTACTGTTACGGATAACGGAAAGTATGCTTCGAATGATTAAGTATTGGAAAAGAATTAAAAAACTGAGGAGGAAAAATATGAATAGGCTTAGTAAAATTGCGGATGATTTAGCACTTTGCGCTTTTTCGGTAAGTTTCACAGCAAGGCTGGAGGCAATGAGTTCATTTAGTTTAAATACCTCATCTATCGTAATTGTAATTTCATCAAAGTATTCTTTGGGTTTTAAACTAGGAGGTTTTTCTTTTAAAATTCTATTTCGAATTAAATCCTTATTTTGTTTAAAATGGTTTTCTGATTTATGAAAAATCTCTACCATTTCCTTTTCTTCCGGATTGAATTTTGAAATAAAATTGATTCCTAAAGTCAATGCTTCATAAGACGAGCCAACATAACCGAGTAATTCTAACATCAATATTTTTTCTGATTCATCAGCATTTACTCCTTTTGCTAAATAGCCAGAACCAGTTGCTCTTAATTGACCGAGTTTTTCTGCAAGGTAGGGAAGTTTAGTTAGGGAGGTTTCTATCATAAAGTAAGTATCTTTATCTGAATCTAAAAAAAGATCAGAGGTTTCGCCTACCGTATTATTCATATCAAGCATACGCTGGATTAGCTTTACATGTTTCACAAAACTTTCTTTTGGAGTAAGTTTGGGATTTATTTCTTTTAGGTTTTCCCATTCCTTGTGAATCTCTTTTGCTAAATCAAATACTTGTAATTCACGACCCTGTCTTTCGTTTAATTCTAAAAAATCCTTGTAAGCGATTTCTAATTGTTTTTCTAATTCGATAACATTTGGCTTTGCTGTTTCATCTCCATTGAGGAAACGTGCCATTTGCCCCCGATGCCTAGCCGTAAAGCGCATAAGAGTGGATATGCTGAGATTGAATTTACCACCGTTTAGTCTTTTAAGTGCAGATTCATACTCGTTAGTTTTATTTGTTATTAGGCTAACTCCCTGTATTGCTAGAACAATTGCCATTAGAGCAAATACAAAAAAAAGTTTTGTTTTGATTCTAAAATTATAAAGAATCTTTCTGAGGTTAAATCCTCTATTTCGACTATCCGGAGTTTTGTAGAAAATTTCAGCCTCTCGAATTTGTTCCGGTGTAGCCCTGCGCCTAATCGACATATACCCGACTGGTTCTCCCGCCTTATCAAAAAAAGGAGTTACGGTTGCGTATACCCAATAGAATTTTCCAGACTTAGTTTTATTTTTGATAATTCCATTCCAAGGTTCATTGAATTTAATCGTAGTCCACATATCCTTAAAAAGAATTGAGGGTGTTTCTGGGTGACGCACAATTTGAT
>JAGOHK010000004.1 GCA_017996175.1 Leptospiraceae bacterium | reverse complement strand
GTTCAAACTATATGTAGGATATATTTGAAAAAAAGAATAATTGAACTCACTACTTTAGATCCTAGCATATTCCTAAAACACCTTGATGGAATTTTAATAACCCTCTAAGATGACAAAGTAGCATTAAGTATATTTTTTCCAACTGAGTAGTTTAAATTTTCGATGGATTCTACGCGGTCGATTTGAAGTTTGAGCATTTGCTGAACACTCGAACGATAGGTTTCAAAAAAATCCGCAAATTCAATAATTGTAAGATAACGTTTTTCATAATTGGAAATCATGAGTTGCGCCAAATTCATATAATCCTCTGCAAACTTATTTTTAAAACTTTGATAAAGTCTATCTTTCTCAAGAACTCGGTTAAATATAATATTCACTTCGTTCTCCGCTTGTAGTTTTTGGTTTTGTAATTCTGATCTTCTAGTTAAGATAGATTTTTCGGCAGCTTCAATATTACCCTGATTTCTATCAAAAATTGGAACGGTAAGTTGTGCGGTTACTCCCCAGTAATTGGGATAAGCAGTTCCATTTCGATTGTACATCGGTCCGAACGATAAATCAGGAATTGCATTTGCTTGTTGGAGAGCTAAATTTGCCTCCTCCAATTTGAGAGATTGAATCGCAATTTTCAAATCTGGTCTATTTTCAAAGGCATCTTCTAAAACTTTATTTAATTTTAAATCAGCAAGGTTAATTTCTTCAAGACCCCTTACATCAATCTTCGGAATAAAACTTGAATTTGCTAAATCGGGGCTATTAAGGAGTATCCTCATAGATGCTTCTCGTTGTCGAATTTGTACCACAGCTTCCGTTCTTTCGTTTTCCAAGAAAAAAAGAAGTGCTTTTAAGCGAAGCATTTCCGCCTGTAAAACAGCTCTTTTTTCGTAAGCTTTCTCTAAGGAACTAACGGTTTTTCTAAGAGCCGCGATACTTCCATCATAAAACTGAATTGACTGACGCAAAAAATGAATTGCAAAAAAACTACTTCTGAGCTCAAACTTCAGAGCGCGGAGCAAATCAAAGAACTGTTGTTCGCTAATCGCCTTATTAATTTCAGCGACTTTGGTTCGTTTTTCTATTTTTCCGCCGAGTAAAAATAGCTGTTGAATTTGAATCGTTGTATGCCCATTTCTAGTTGTATCGAAATACCTATAGGTATTATCATTAAAAACGTTTTGATCAATGGCGATATTGGGGTTCGCGTAAAGTTTAGCCTGGATAATTCCAGCTTTTTTTACATCAATCTCAAATTTGGCTGAAAGAAGTCGAAGATTATTCTTTAAAAAAGTTTCCTCTGCTTCCTTCAAAGTTAGAGTATAATTCTTAGTAACCTCTTGCCCAAAAAGGGAATTTGCAAATGCCAAAAATCCAAATAATAGAAATAGGGACGTTAGTTTATAGTGATATATATAAGTTATCCGCATGAATAGACATGCCTCCTGTAAGGCTATTGAAATAGCAAAATAAATCGTTTTTACAGTAATAAGTAGAGCTTATTACTACGAAATTACAGGGGGAGGTAAACTAATTAATTGATAGGATAAAAGTCTGGAAATTACAAATTGCTCTGTGAATATAATTAATGAGCTCAAAATTCTGTGCTGTAAAGATTCTAAGGCGAAGTTTTTAGAGAAATACTGGTCATCAAAATCTCTAGTTCTACTTTGATTTCTAATAGTAGAATACAGACTATAATCCGAAACTACATCTTGGTATTCATTTACAGCTTGGGAAAAATCTTCTTCAGGAGAAGTTAAATTGAGAGGAACAAGAGTGACAGTGAGTAATATAGAAATCAGAATATTAAAGAAGAATTTATTTTTAAATAAACTGATTTTCATTCTAACTGCCCTGTGGACAATATTTAAGACAGAATGAACCTGTCAAATTATTAAAGGGCAGCAGTTTTTATTATCATTAAGTGATTATAGAATCGGACATAGTTTTTAAAAATGATTCCATTCTATATTTTTCTTACGCCAATAACTCAGCTAAAGAAATTTGATCTGCCGCTTTTCCATCCTGATAACGCAGTAGACCTAACGCCTCGTATTTAGGTTTAATTCTATCACTCAAAAGTCCAATTGCTTTTAAGTTTGGAATCAAACGAGAAAATAAGGAACGTCTAAATTCTGCCATAATATCAGAATCGAGTACCATTTTAATCCAATTTTCTTTCGAGATGGCATGAGCAAAATACTCTTCGTGAAACTCGGTAAACATAAAGCGGTTTCTAAGCATTATACTCACTTCGTAAGCCCAGTCTTCTCTATCACGCCTAACGTGTTCTGGACATTCTTTGGTGTAATAATCTCTGAGAGCTTCTACTCCATAATGAACATGCCGAGATTCATCTGAAATTACTTGTTTTAACAGTTCACGAAGTAACGGTTCTTTGGTAAATTTATAAATCAAACCAAATGCGCCTAACGCAAGTCCTTCAATCATAATTTGCATTCCTAGAAATTTTAAATCCCAATCACCCGTACTAGTCAAGGCGTGGATAACAACGAATAGATTGTCATTAATATGATAGAGTTTATTTAGTTTTGTATCAATGTATTTAGAGAACACTTCTACGTGACGTGCTTCGTCCATTACTTGGGTAGAGCCATAATACTTTGCTCCCATCCAGGGTGTTGCTTCAACAGTCATAGCTGCGGCGTATAACGCACCTTGCTCACCATGTAAAAATTGAGACAATAGCCAGGCAATTGTAGAATGAAGCATTTCTCCTTGTTTCTTTCTATCAACTTTTCTGTACATATCTGTTCCGTACATCGGTTGTAATTTTTCTGGAAAAATTTCTAATTCGAAATTAGATGGATCTACACTTGTATTCCATGCTAAATCGTCCGCATCCCATTGTCCTTTTTTAGCTTTAAGGTAAAGTTTTTGAAATTCTGGATTCCCATAATTGTCATACTTCCAATTGTAATGAATACCGTGGTTGGATTTAATATCAATCTGTGGGCGTTTTCCCTCTTGCATTAAATATCCGGAAAAAGCTGAGGGAAATAAATCCCAAGCAACCTTTACATTCCTGCTAGCCATATCTGTAATGTCTAATATTGTTGTCATCTTCTTACCTCTTATTTTAGTTTTTATGAAACGTTAGTCGAAATAGAACCAATAAATGCATCTAACATATTTTTTATTAAAAGAAATATTTGTTCTTTTTCGCTCCCATTACTTTCAATCATACTTTGCACAACGAGACCTAAGCAAAAAGTAAATAACGCGCCACTTGCCGGCGAGTCCCCAAAACCAATTAACTCACCAAGCGACTTACGGTAATAATCCGCTATATCGCGTATAAAATTTTCCGGATCTTGTAATCCATTTTGCCTGTAATAATCTATAATTAAAAATAAAACATTTCGAAAAAAAGTTTCATTTTTAGAAACATATTGCAAAAGAGAGTGAATTCTCTCATCGAAGGACTTTGTCCGATTAAATCTCTCCCGCAAAAAGACAACTTGCCTTTTACTCAACTGGAAAATCATCTGTCTAAAAATTTCCTCTTTGCTTGGAAAATAATGGTACAACGTCCCAGTAGAAACCTCCAACTGCTTGCTTATTTCCCTCATAGTCACACCTTGAAATCCGTTTCGGGCAAACAAATCAAAGCATTTTTCTAAAAGTTCTTCCCTATACTGCTCATGGTTTACTAGTTTTGGCATACCCATTCCTTATTCATAACGTTCGTTATAATTTATTTTATAACGAACGTTTGGTCAACAAAAAAATTATATTTTAGCAATTTTTTCTGAATATGGCAAGGAAATTAGGTGGGCTTTAGGATAAATTTATTATTGTGTTATTGTGTTATTGTGTTATTGTGTTATTGTGCACGGGAGAGATACGATGGAAAAGAATGTTACGCTCAAACTTGATGAGAATATTTTAAAGTTGTGTAAATTTAAAGCGGTGGAAGAAAATAAATCTTTGTCTAAATGGCTAGCTGATTTAATGCGAAAAGAAGCGCAGGGATTTTTACTAACCGAATCCCATGAGTATAAAAAAGCAAAAGAAAAAGCTCTCAAACTTCTGTCTACAGGATATGACTTCGGTGGTAAACCTTTGAAAAGGGAGGAAATCTATGAACGAAAGAGCATTCGTTGATACAAATATCCTAATCTATGCTCATGATAAACGAGAACCGGAAAAAAGAAAAATAGCGTCCACACTTATAGAATCTCTTTGGAATTCAAAGGATGCACCTGTAATAAGTGTGCAAGTATTACAGGAATTTTTTGTGAATATTAGCCGCTCTCTTAAACCTGATGAAGTGGATGATTTGCTGGATATTTATAAAAATTGGAAAGTAATTGATAACTCTCTACCTGTCTTTGAAAAAGCAGTTCTAATTTTTCAAAAATACAAATTCTCCTTTTGGGATAGTATGATTCTAAGTTCCTCTATATCGAGTGAATCCAAACTACTCTATACAGAGGATTTGAATCATGGACAAATAATTGAAGGAGTAAAAATAATAAATCCTTTTATTAAAAATTAACCCTTCTTTAAGATTCTGTAATCCAAACCTTTTTTAAAAACTGATCCCGACCTGAACCGTGCCTATAATATTTATAACGAAGTGGATTTTTTTTGTAGTAGTCTTGGTGGTATTCTTCTGCTGGATAAAATTTACTAGCAGAAATAATTTCCGTTACAATTGGTGCGTTAAATCGTTTTGTTTTTTCTAGTTCACCTTTGGATTTTTCAGCCAACTTTTGTTCTTCTTTCGTTGCGAAAAATATTGCACTTCGATATTGTTTGCCTCTATCTACAAATTGCCCATCAGGGTCAGTTGGATCAATCTGCCTCCAAAAAATATCTAACAGTTGTGAGTAAGAAATTTTTTTAGGATCATAAACTACTTGCACCGCTTCCAGATGTCCCGTTGTCCCTGAGCTGACCTCTTCATACGTTGGATTTTCTTTCTGTCCACCCGTGTAACCACTAATCACTTCCTTCACACCTGCCACTTTTTCAAAAGGGGATTCCATACACCAAAAACATCCGCCTGCAAAAACAGCCGTTGCCATTTTTTCCTGCGCCGACACGGAAGAAAATAATGCTAAAAATAAAACCAATACTTTATAAATCATTTTACCCTCACTTACTGTAGTTTCTTTGTTGAAAATTTAATGAAAAGTTACAAAAAATATTTCCTATTTGAGAATATGCAATAGGAATTTCACTTTACAAAACTCAACAAACAACGAAATGATTTAGTATGAAGTACAAAACAATTATTATTGGTGGGTCAGGTGCTGTTGGATCTAACGTTTTAAATTCCCTTTTAAAATCCGATTCTTGTGAATCAGTGATTTCTCTTGGTAGAAAAGATTTAGACTTATCAAAATTCCCCAATGCAGGGACCAAGTGCAAACAGGCAATCGTAAATTTCGAAAATCTTGCGGCTAATAAAGATATATTCCAAGGAATAGATGTTGCCTTTTGTACACTCGGTGTTGGTCAGCCTAGCAAAGTATCCAAAGAAGAATTCTGGAAAGTTGACGTAGAGTATACTAGCAGTTTCGTGAAATTATGCGCAGAGAGTGGAGTTAAGTATTTTAGTTTACTCAGTGCGGTAGATGCAAACCCTGATTCAAAAATGTATTACCTAAAAGCAAAAGGCATAATTCAGGAAAGGATTATCAACGCTGGATTTAAAGGTTGCTTTTTATTCCAACCATCTCTACTCGTTACAGATGAGTCCAGATATGGAATTGTCCAAAAAATCACACAGATTACATTTCCAATACTCTCTCCAATCCTTCCCAAACGATACCATCAAATCCATGTAAAAGATTTGGGACAAGCAATGGTTAACCGCACAGAACTATCGCTCCTAAATAAAGAAATTGGTGTTACTGAATTTTTGACATATAAGGACTTTGTTGCTCTGTTAAAATAACTTCTTGAGTCCTTTGTTGATTGCATCTCCCGCGCCACCTGGAATTTTTTTATTCAATTCGTCTTTTAGTTTATCTCCTACTGCTCCCTTCGCTAAATCCAAAATAGAAGGAAGTTCAATCTGTAACTGAACGTTAGGCGATTTAATATTACCTGACGAAGTAAAGGGAAGGTACATTCGATCGTCCTTTACTAATTTTCCTAAAATTTGATTTCTTGTTTCAGTTGGATTTTCTAGTTTTAATTTTTCTTTAATCGCAGCATCAATTTTACTAATTGCCTTGTCTGATTCCGCTTTAGATGCAAAAATCCCACCTGTAAATCCATGTTCGTTTGTTTTAATATGAATCCAACTTCCTTTTTCTAGAGTTAAATCATGATTAGGCGTTGGAAATACAACCGGATTTAAAAAGCTAACTTTTCCCGACGAATAATTTATATCTAATTCTACATTTTTCGTCAAATCTGCTTTTTTAGAAAGACCTTCTAGTTTAATTCCAGCATTTGCCAAGGCAGGCAAATTTCCAGAAAGTGCATCGAAAATGGAAAGTCCGTCCACATAACTTCCTTGTTGTAAAGTTAAATGATAATTAACCGATGGATTCACAAGCCCAGTCGCAGATACAAAAGGAACAATAAGTCCGTTTGATAGAATTTTAAAAAGTGCAGTTTCTTGACCACCTGAATTTAAGACCGATAAGTTTACATTAGCTGTTAGCCTGATAGAATTATGTTTTTCTAAATCTTCCGGATTAATGTCAATATCTGTTAGAAGAAGTTTTACATTTCTTAAGGAAATTTTTTGCAAAGTTTTCTGAACGAATACATCAATCGTTCCATTTTCTATTCCTACTTTTCCAATATTTGTAGAAATAGGAAGTGTTTTAATACTAAACGGCTTATCAGAAGTTTCCGCTGGCAGGGGTTCTTCTTTTTCCTCTAAACTAGGATTCGGTTTTCCCTCTACGATTTTAGGTTTTCGAAATAAATGGGAAAGATTATTTCCGTTATCCTTTAGTATAACAGTGACGGTAGGTTCAATCAAGGTAAAGTTTTTTAGTTCAAAACTTCGCCTAAGAATCGCTAAGAAATTTAATTTCAAATCTACTTTTTTTACAGAAATAATTGGACTAACCGAAGCAGATCTTTCTACAAGTAACTTTGCATTATCCGCAAAACTATCTCGGTTATGTAAACTCAAATCTTCTAATTCTACCGAGGATAACACCGAGAATAAGTTTATATTTACTTTTTTTAAATCAGCTCTAACGTTTAAGGAACTCTCTACTTGTTTCACAATAAAATCTGGTGTGACTATTGAAGAAATCGAAAGAAGTCCAATAATTAAAACAGCTATTAATAAGCCAAAAAATATTGAAATACCGATTAGAATTTTTTTCATAGAAAACTCCTCGAGTGTGAATTCGATATAAAGGATTCAATAGATTTATTTGACCGTCATTCCCGAAATTTTCTATCGGGAATCTCAACTAATATAAAATTCTGCTTAGAACTAGAGATTCCGTTAGAAAATTTCGGGAATGACAAGTTGGAGACTGTTTTTTTGTAATTCAAAATCCTTACATCGAGTTCACATTAAATTAACATTGAAATTATTTTATATAGATACTAACTCTTGCGAATAATAAAAATTAGTCTATTAGATTTTAAAATTATTTTTTAGTGACTACTGATTTTACTTTGCCGAGTTTACTGCGGAGGCGCATAACAGCTTTTGTGTGGAGTTGAGAGATGCGGGATTCGGTTACTTCTAATACTTCACCGATTTCTTTGAGAGTTAAATCTTCATAATAGTAAAGCACGATGACTTTTTTCTCTTTTTCGGGGAGAGTTTTGATCGCTTCCACAATTACATTTTTGATTTCTTCTTTTTCGATGATCACATCTGGATTCATATTAGCAGGAGATTCTAATGTTTCCATAAAAGAAACTTCATCGTTCTCATCTCCCAAAAACCAAATATCATTTAAGGATACTAGTGATGTGCCGCTGATCTTTGTAAGTAGAGTTGCAAGCTCGTCTACGGAAACTCCAAGCTCTTTTGCAATGAGTTCATCTTCGACAGTCTGCCCTTCTTTGTTTTCGAGCATTCCAATGATTTGTTCGAGTTGTTTTGCTTTTTGGCGAATGGAACGGGGAATCCAGTCAACAGATCGGAGTTCATCAAAAATACTTCCACGAATTCTAGTCATTGCATAAGTTTTAAATTTAATTTCGCGAGCCGGATCGAATTTCTCGATAGCGTCTAACAAACCGAAAACGCCATAACTAACTAAATCATCAAATTCAACGTTTTGAGGCATGCCGATGGCAACACGACCCGCCACATGTTTTACAAGAGGGGAATATTTTTCAACGAGGTAAGCTCTGATTTCTGAATTCTTGGAGACTCTGTAGTCTTTCCATAAAGAGGTTTCGTCAAATTGATTGTACTTGTCAAGCAGCCTAGACATAATCCGATTTTTATTATTTTCTTTATGGTTTACAAATTACAATCATTTTATTTGAATTTCGATAGATTATTTACTTATTTTAAGTAATTATCACTGTTTAGGGGTTTCTGGTTCGTCTTGGGACATGATTGTACGAATTGCCTCAGCCATGAGTTTAGGTTCATTCTTAATGGCAATATTACTGATCATAATATGGTCTCCGTACTTACCGTCCTTTACTCTTGCAGCAGGAGCGGCATCTCCACCGAAATCACTACTCATAGATTCGTCGCTTTTTCCTAATTTAATTTCTCCATCTGAGGAAAAGTCTCCTCCAGGAGTATAACCATCACTGCCAGATCGGCGAAATCCCATTCCACCGCCTAGCTCAGAAAGAAAGTCTAAAAATTCAGGAACTTTTTTTTCAAAAACTGAGTAAACTCCAAATCCCATTCCGCCAAAAATCAAAGCTCCAATACACGCGACCGAAAAAATATGCAAAATTCGATTACCTGTAATGAATCCACAAGTGGTACTCACTAAAAGCGCAGTACAAAAAAATACAACAATAAACTTAACTTGCAGAGTGTCCCTCCTAGGTATTCGGAATCAAGGAATGCAGAAACTTTTTAAAATAGACCACCATCTTAGGTTTGGTTTGGTATGGATCTATTGGAATATTTGCGACAGTTCCCATTATCTGATATAAATTTTCGGCAGCTTTGCCGGTTGGGGCAGTTAATAAAAATGGTTTTTGTTTTCGAATGCTTTTTTCTATTTCCTCGTCGTAAAATAAGAAACCTAAATTCTTTGGCTCGATTCCTAAAAATTTTTTACTAATCTCCGTGATTCTCTTTACGACTTTATTCCCTTCTTGTTCGTTTTTGATTCGATTCACAATGAAACTAATTTTTTTATTTTTATCTAGACTGATTAAGGATTTCACCAACCCGAAAGCGTCGGTAATGGAAGTTGGATCAGGAGTAATTAGCAGCATGACATCGGTCGCATACGTTGTAAAACTAATAACATTTTGCCCTATACCTGCCCCCGTATCAATCAGTATATAGTCATACGTATCCAATTGCGAAAAACTATTTATCAAAGTCTTGCGACTCGTATCATCTAAATTCGTAAACTGAGTGTAGCCATTTGCCCCTGGAATTACATCTACTCCCTCGGGCGTATGATAAACTATGTCACGTATGGAGCGATGCCCTTTCATTACATGATATAAATTAAACTTAGGATGAAATCCAAGTAGGACATTTACATTGCCTAATCCCAAATCCCCGTCAATGATTAGAACTTTTTTCCCAACCTTGGCAAGTGCCACTGCTAAGTTTACCGTAAAAACAGTTTTCCCAACCCCACCCTTGCCAGAGGAAATCGCAATAATTTTATCTGCTGGTCCTGGTTTGAAGCCTTCTCCTTGACTTGGAATTTCTTTTTTCTCTTCTATAAAAGTTTCTTCCGGCTCCATTTTATCCCCTTGAGAGATTTAGCCTGTTGCGACCATATCTCCTCTTAATTCTTTTATTTTATCTGGATTAACAACTATTTCAGAAAATGTCTTTTTATTTGCCGCGATAATATCAAAAGGAACTTCCTGCCCTAAACTAAAATAAGCAAATGCCTTGTTATTCACGTCAGCTAATTCTAATACAGAACTTACATAATCAGTCTCATCTAATTTTGTCAATATTATTCTATTGTAACCAATAGTTTCGTACGCAATGATAACAGATTTTAAATTACCATAAGAAGATGTAGCGGGCAAAACAAGTATATTTTCCACTTGGTCTTTATCTCCAAACGCATCTCGGTATAGTTTGATTTTGTTATAAAAATCTTGGTTTTTATGATTATAACCCGGAGTGTCCACTAGAATTAATTCAGACCCATCTCTAAGAAGTTGTTCTTGCAAACGTTTTACATCTTTAACAGCATAGAACGGAATATCCATAGTATCCGCATAACGTTTTAATTGTTCCACAGCGGCTATCTTGTAATTATCCGTTGTATAAAGGGAAACCATTCGTCCCATATGCAAAAAATACTTCGCAGCTAATTTTGCAATTGTAGTCGTCTTGCCACTTCCGGTTGGACCGATAATAAAGACAACCTTTCGTTTTCCTCTTCCCGTTCCTGCAAATAAATCAGAATCCACACTAATACGATCTTCTAGAATTTCCGCAAACTTCTCATTAACCGCAGAAGGCTTTTCTTTGTCTATCACGGATAAATGTTTATCTGTTTTGGAAATTAATTCCTGTATATAATCATTGGTCATTCCTTCTGTAATTAATCTATCTTTTAATCTTTTTAAATAAGTAGAATCCGTAGCAGAGGAAGCAGATTTAGCATTCTCTTTTTTTCCGATTTCATCTTTAATAGAAAGACCAAGATTTGTTCTATTGATAACAGAATTCATATCAGCGGATAATCCGGATTCGTCTTTTTCAAGAGGTCTAAGTCCAACGAATGGTCGCTCCTCAGCAAGAGGTTTGAGGTCGTGTAAACTTTTTTTGCGCGTATCATCTTCCGACTTCTGTCTTAAAAGTTCTTTTAGATCTTGTAATTTCTTTTCAACTCGATCTTTGGAAGTTTGTTGTTCTGGAATTCCAATTTCTATTTCATAAAACTTCTTGGACATGAGTTTAGTTCCCATTAGCCCACCTTCCACAACAACTCTCTGATTATACACATGTGCTTCCGGTCCATACTTCATTTTCATTTGCATGAAACAATCTTGAATATCTTTCCCTTTAATCTTTACAAAATCCATTGTCATACCCCTTTATAATAATTTCTAACTCAAAAAGATTACCACCGATGAACGGGTTCGACAAGCTCACCGCAGTGCACCAATGATTTTGTTTTAATAAATCCACGTTCTTATTTACAGTCACGTTTATAGCTAATTACGAGTAGTCGCTACTCGTGTTCCCTCTGTTGATTGAACATTAATTACCGAATCCATGACCGTCTTTGTAGAGGATTGAATTTCCTCAATTGCAAGTACAGCAAAATTTCTCGGAGGAAATTCTTTTGCAAACATATAGGATACTGGTAAACGAATTGGTCTACTCACTACAAAAATTGGAACCTTTCCTTCACTATGACAACGGTTGTATTCTCTTGCCGCAGCTTCAATCAGCTTATTGTAATAATCCGGTGGAATAGAAATCAAACTTCCTTCTATTGGATCAATTACAACTCCCTTACTGAGTCGATCGGTCACTCTTGGATCGAAGGTAACTACATGTAACTTCCCATCACTACTCAAATAATCAATGATAATCTGCTTAGAAATCGCCTGACGCACGTTTTCAGAAAGGAAAAATGGATCAGGATTTCTACTAACGTTATTCGCTATAGATTCCAGTATTGTGCTAAGATTTCGAATGCCCAAACCTTCTTTGAGTAAGTTCTGCAATACTTGTTGAATTAAACCAATACCAACCTTCTTGTCTTCCAATTCGGAAACCAAGGTAGGATGAGTAACTTTTTGATGCTCGAGTAGGCTTTTAACTTCTTCACGCCCGAGAATAGTAGAAGCGTGGTTAGAAATTAATTCTTTGAGATGAGTCACGATAACTGTCGAGGAGTCTACTACCGTATAACCCTTGTTCTCCGCTTCTATTTTGTCATTAGGATCAATCCATTTTGCCTTGTATCCAAAAGTAGGCTCAATAAACTCTTCCCCTTTCACTGGCTCTGTAACTTTTTTTGCGTTGTCTAAAGCCATTAGTCTATCAGGACGAATTTTACTTTCTCCAACTACGACCCCATGTATTTTGATTGCATAAGAATCCTGGTCTAATTCTAGATTATCTAAAATTCTTACCGCAGGAATTACAAGTCCCGTATCAATAGCAAATCTTCTTCGTAAATTAGAAATTTGATCGAGTAACACCCCACCTTGATTTGTATCTACAAGTGGAACTAAATTTAAACCAAGCTCTACTTCAATAGGATCAGTGCGAAGTTCTTTGTAATAGTCTGGTTTTTTTTCAACTTTTCCTTCTCCGGCTTTCTTCTCAATAGCAGCTAATGACTCTTTTGCGTTTCTATCAATTGAGTAGGCAAGGTAAGCAAAACTTAGTGAAAATAAAATTAACGAGAAAAAAGGAAGTCCAGGAATAAGTGCGGCTAATCCCAAACTAGCGGATACAACGTAAAGTGTCTTGGGATTATTAAATAATTGTGCTTTAAACTCATCCGCAAGCTCAGACTCAGAACCAGCGCGAGTAACAATCATACCAGTTGCAGTTGTAGAAAGTAAACTTGGAATTTGAGAAACAAGCCCATCCCCAATCGTAAACTTACCGTAAGTCTCAATAGCGGATACAAAACTTTCTCCACGAATGGAAACTCCAATCACAATTCCACCGATGAGGTTAATCGCTGTTATAATCAAACCAGCCCGAACGTCACCCTGTACGAACTTACTCGCTCCATCCATCGCCCCGTAAAAATCTACTTCTCGCTGAATTTTTTTTCTACGTTTTTTAGCTTCTTCTTCATTTATATTTCCGCTAGATAATTCAGTGTCAATCGCCATCTGTTTACCGGGTAACGCATCCAAAGTAAACCTTGCTGCCACTTCCGAAATACGAGTAGCGCCTTTTGTGATAACTAAAATTTGGACAATAGTTAATATCAAAAAGATAATAAAACCAACTACATATTTTCCTAGACCAGTTCCGCCACCGACAACGAATGTTCCAAATGCTTCAATGATATGACTATTAAAACCTGCACCCTGTGAAAGAATTTGTCTTGTAGTAGAGACGTTAAGCGCAAGCCGAAACAAAGTAGTAATCAAAAGTAAGTTTGGAAAAATTGAAAACTCAGATGGCTCCTTCGTTGAAAGAGAAGTAAGAAGAATAATAAGCGACATCGCCAAACTCACAACAATGAGTAAATCTAGTATTAGCCCCGGAAGCGGAATAATCAACATCGCAACAATTGCGATGACTCCTACTCCCATTACAACATCTGACTGGTTGTACCATTTTTTTTCGTTCATTAAGCAACTCTCCTAAATTTGTCCAGTCTAGCTAGAATGATAGAAACTGCCCTAAAAAATTTAGAAGGAATTTCTTCATCTACTTCTACTTCATCATATAATAACCTTGCTTGTATTCTATCCTCTACAATAAGAACTCCGTGTTTTTTTGCCAGACGACGAATCATTAGCGCCAACTCATCAATACCCTTTGCGGTTACAACAGGAGCCGCGTGAATTTTGGGATCATAAATCATGGCAACAGAATAATGTGTCGGATTAACAATCACCACATCTGCTTTAGGAACTCTCTGCAACATTCCTCTTCGAATAAAATCTCGAACCATCTGTCTTCTTCTATTTAAAAGAGAACGATCCCCTTCGCTTTCTTTCATTTCTTGTTTAGCTTCAGAGGGGGTCATTTTGATAGAATCTTCAAATTCTGCTTTTTGATAAAAATAATCATATATACTGAGGGCAAATAAAATGATCCCAATCACTAAAAATATTTTCACAGAAGAGATGGCTAATAGGCGTAATGCTCCCTTTAAACCCATGTCCCCCATGAGTAAAATAGGAAGAAAATCCATTGATATAATAACGTAACTAACCCAACCAATGATTACAATTTTCCCAATCGATTTGATTAAGTTGTACATTGTATTTTTAGTTGGTAAAACTTTTCCGAATTTAGGGACAATCTTATTGAAATTAAAACCGACTGCACCAGGAGAAAACATAAACCCTACCTGCACTACATTTCCTACCACTGCCGCAAAAAAAGTAACAGCAAGAATAGGAAGTAGCAAAGTAGCAATATCCGCAGAAGCAGACTTGAGTAAAATTCCAAATTCTTCTGTACTAAAGTCTGTTCTCATTGCAAAGTCCTGGAAATATTTTTTGAACAAAACAAAAGAACGAACAAATATATAATTTCCTAGTAAATAAAGTGCAATCACGGACGCAACTAACACGAGGGCTGCCGGAAGCTCTGTAGACTTAGGAACATTTCCTTTGTCCTGCTCTTCCCGTCTACGCCTCTCACTACCTTCCTCTGTTCTACCCTCATCCTCAGCAGCAAATAGCTGTAAGTCAATAACATACTCATCGGTGTTCATCCGTGTCCATCGGTGGCAATCTTTAAAAGTCTTCATCGTTTAGGCCACTCGCTCATAAGGGAATTCAGTCGATCGAAGGTAAGTGTAAAACTTGCTTCCATTTGTTTGTCAATAAATGGGATTGTGATAATTAAAACAATAAGCCCGATAAAAATCTTTGCAGGAAAACTAAGTTGCATAATATTCATTTGTGGAGCAGCTTTTCCCATAATCGCTTCGGCAATAGTTACTAAAATTAAAATTCCAAGAACTGGAAGAGAAATTTTAAATGCAACGATAAACATTGCGCCTACCGCATATTCGAAACTTTTTAGAACACCTAAATTGACTTCTTTCGTAAATGTCAAAAGTTGAATTTTTTGAAAGGAATAAGAAATGCTTTCTAGTAAAACACGATGGGCGCCAACCGTCAAAAAAATCAAAATACCCATTAAGTTTTTTAGCGTGCTGATTACAGGAAGAGAACTTTGACTCACCGGATCTAAAACCTCGGTGTATCCAAATCCCATTTGAACACTAAAAAATTCTCCCGCCATTTGAAAACCTGCAAAAATAATACTTACGATAAAACCAATTAATACACCGATTAACGCTTCTGAAATTATGATGAGCGCATACTCTCCCATACCCGGAGGAACTTTGTGTAAATAACCGGCAGTCACTGGAAATAAAATCAAAGAAAGTAAAAATGCAAGCATAACTCGAACCTGAAATGAAATTGCTTCGGAAGAATACACGGGGGCTAAACTAAATAAGCCCATGATTCTCGCAAAGATCATCATAAAAGATTGGAAGTTATAAACAAAAGAATCTAACATTTTCTATATTTTCTCAATCATCATAAAAATATTTCTAGTATAATCAGTCATTGTGCGAACCATCCAAGAGGCAAAGATAATAATCACAACAAAAATTGCAATTAATCTGGGAACAAATGCGATCGTAGGTTCTTGAATAGAAGTAGTAGTCTGAATGATACCAATTACAAGACCTACCACTAAAGCAGTGATAAGAATAGGAGCGGAAATTTTTAGAGCAATAAGCAAGGCTTCTCGAATTAAAGTTACTACATCTACTTCTGTCATCTATAACTCCTGACCAACTCAAAGACTAAAAGATTCCAACCATCTACTAAAACAAATAAAATCAACTTAAATGGTAAACTTATCATGACGGGGGGTAACATCATTAAACCCATAGAGAGTAAAGTGGACGCGACAACGATATCAATAATAATAAAAGGAATAAATAAATAAATTCCGATGATAAATGCTTTTTTTAATTCGGATAACATAAACGCAGGAATTAATACATAGGAAGGCACTTCTTCAAATGATTTTACCGACTTCACTTTTCCAAGTTTCAGGAAAAGGGCAACGTCCTTCGTTCCGGATTTTCCGATTTGCCTCATCATAAATTCTCTGAGAGGAACCATTGCTTTTTCAAAAAAAGCGTTAGTCTCTATCTTACCATCTAAGTAAGGAGTAAGAGCTTTTTCATTGATCGTCCCAAGTGTCGGAGCCATAATAAAAAATGTCATAAAAATCGCAAGTCCCACCATTACCTGATTAGGTGGTAAATTCTGAACGGCTAACGCGCGTCTAACGAAGTCCATTACAATTACGATTTTTGTAAATGATGTTACAGACATTATAATTGCAGGTGCAAGAGAAAGAATTGTCACCAAAAATAAAATCATCAGAGACAAACTAGTCTCTTTCGGATTTTTTGCTTCGTTTACATTAAAACTTAAATTCGGAATTGGAATTCTAGTGTTTGTACTTTGGGCATAAAGCTCAGCCCCAACTCCCAAAATAAAAATAGAAATAAAGCTAATTGCCATAAATCTAAAAATTGGTTTTAAGGATAATATGGATTTAACCCTATTTACAATAATATCGAATAAAAATTTCAGGATTTTACCAGTAATTAGATTATCAGCACTTATAATTTTATTATGTCTCATACATTTTTAAGAAAAATCATCGGAAGATTTATTTCCTTTTCTCCCCGAAAGATTTACTCTTTCATTTTTCAGTTTTTCCAGTCTGTCTAATTGGCGCAGTTTGATTTCATCCATGATTTCTTCGTCGTTAGCCTCTGTTTCCTTCGGATTCTTTAAACCAATGGGGGATTTAAAATCTAAATTTTTAAAAGTGCCCATAAATACTTCGAGAAAATTTTCAGATTGAGGTTCATTAGTTTCTCTAGAATGATAAATTTTTTCTTTGATATCGGAAGATTCAATTTCTTTAATCAAGTTGACCGAACCATCAGAAACACCAACTACGAGTAACATTCCAGCTACGTCCACAATTTGTATTTGTTTGTTAGGGGCTAATGGCAAACTTGCCAATACTCGCATTGCATCTCTCACAGGATACATATTCTGTCTATTTTTTGAAATGAACTTGAGCACATAATACATAGCAGCCGTTAGAATTCCAAATACTAAAATCACTTTTACAAGTGTCCAAAGTAAACTAGAAGGCTCTTCCTCTCGTCTATATCTTTCTTCCACAGGATTCACAGGTTCATTCTTTTTATCTTGTGGCTTTTTACTATTATCCTCGCTTGCCGTTTTAGATGAATCAAATCCCAATTCTTTTTGTAGAATTTGATCCATCTCATCCCTCTCACCAGCATACAACCCAGAAAACGCAAACACCACAGCAACAAAAATAATACTAACTACTAATGATCGGATAGCACCAAATACAGTGTTCATCCGTGTCCATCCGTGTTCATCCGTGGTAATCTTAAAAAATCCCATAATTATTTGCTTTCGCTTTTAATCCTATCCGTTGGGCTTACAATATCTGTTACGCGCACACCGAAGTTTTCGTCGATAACCACAACCTCACCCTTAGCGATTAACTTTCCATTTACTAATAAGTCAACAGGCTCACCTGCAAGTTTATCCAACTCAATGATAGAACCTTCTCCTAAACCTAAAATATCTTTGATGTACATTTTAGTTCTACCTAACTCTACGGTCAGGGACATTTGGACATCCATGAGCAAATTCAAATTAGTCACACCGGAGGGCGCACCGGCAGTAGAAAGAGAAGGAAAACTAACTCCTTTAATTCCAATTTGAGGTCCTGAACTAGTCATTCCTAGTCCTCCCGAAGGTCCGCCAAAATTGGAAGGACTTACGTTTACACTCATTCCCCCACTACTATCTCCATAACCTGTACGATTCGGAGTTCGTCGACTAAGGGCTAATATTTCATCTGCCATGGATTTAGAGATGATATAATGACATTTAAAAACACCAATACCATCAATGTTAAGATTGACTGTCGTTCTAACCAGTGTCTTACCGTCTGGAAGAATTAGATCTCTTGGTGACTTAGAACTTGAAACATCCAAAGGAGAACCGTTGATAGGGGCAGATACTTTAACTCCAATCTGAACAGTCACATTTCCCATGACAGAGGTAAATCCCTGCTTTAATGTATCTAACTGAGCTGCTTCCATTGCACCAGTGGACAAACCACCGAGTAGTAAATGAGCAATTTTTGACCCATTTTCCATAGACATGACTAAACAAGCTCGCCCATTTACTGGACCGCTTAAAGTAGTAAACAAACAAACAGAACCAGCTCCGATTTCTGCGCTTAAATCGGCTGCACTTTTTGTTTCAGGGGTTGGGTTTACAAATCGGACATTCTTAGAAAGTACTGTTCCGAGCATTCCGCCTGCCGTTGAAAACGCAGCAGTTAAAATTTCTGTCAGCGCATCTCGATCTAGAGGAGATAGTTCATCTCCACCCCCGCCCATACCAGCACCAGAACTACCAGTATCATAAGAAGGAGTATCATCTGCTCCTTGTAAAAGTGCGTCTATTTCATCTTGTGAAAGTGAGCCGTCTCCCATAGTTAATGTATCTCCATTCTAAATTTTAATATGTGACATAATCAAATGATTTCTGTCATTCATAATTTTATTGTAAGGCAAAAAAAATTATTTGCTTAAAGTTTTCTAACTAGATTAACGACAAAAACAGGCTTATAGCTTTATAGAAATTTCCATTAGTTCAGAAATATATTCAAAACGAGCAGAGTCTGCTTTTTTCCATACTCAATCCAATGGAATGTAACATACTTCTTCCCATCTGGAAAGTAATACTTATCCTCTTTTTGGGAAAGATTCAGGGATTTTGTATAAATATTTTCTGCGAGAAGGCGACTATTAAAATTCATTTCAGAGGCAAATGCTTCACTGAGAAGAACTTTTTCCTTGCCGGCTAGTTTCAACTTATCTAAAAGACTAGGAAGAAACTCCAACTTTTCCATTACAAATGTCATTTGATCTAGATATAAAGACTGAGCGTTTAAGGGTTGGCTATAATCCCTAAATATGATAGGGTTATCCTCTGCTAAAACTTTTAATTGTTTGTCAAAGATTAAAACGCTATTCGATGCTCGCTGCAACCACTGATAATTCCGAAACGTTGAGTAAAAAGATAAAACTATTAAAATCAAAAATAGAATTTGAATAATACTAGTTGCATTTTTCCATAAAAAGTTTTCCTCCTTTTCCGATTTAATCAAGTTTGCATACTCTACGAGCGATTTATAGGAGATAATACTAAGTATACTCAATAATGGATAAACACCAAATAAATATCTGGGAGAAATATGACCACCGTTATTAGGCGAGGTAAGCAATATACAAATTGCTGAAAGAGATACTATAAAAAACAAAAAAAATTTATTCGAACTCTGTATACGTTTACGCAAGAAAGGAAAGATAAAACAAATAAGAATATAGGGAGACTGAGCAAATAAACTAATTGATTTAGAAAATAAAAGATCATTGATGATTCCAAGTTTTTCCTGAATGCTAAAAACAGAACTGTCAGTCATATTCAATAAATATCTTAAACCTAAAGGATGATTGTGGATTTTAAGATTTAGAAATAATAAGAAAAAGAAAGGAACTACCAATCCTAAAATAGAAAATAAGATTACAGAAAATATATTCTTTCTTTTATAAAAAACTAAACTTAGACCTGCTGCAAATAATATAAAAATAAATTCCAAACGAAAAAATAAAGAAATCGCACCTAAAAAAGTAAATAGAACCAAATGAATATTCTTATTAGTTTCAAAAAATAAAAATAAAAAGTAAAGGGATATAGTGATCCAGAAAATTGCAAATGTTAACTCATGAAACACAAAATTATAATTAGACGCAGTCATTCCAAATACATATAAAAGAACAGAAAGGTTAATAAACCTATTTTCTAAATCGAAATATTTTCCCAGTTTGTAAATCAATATCAAAGTAAATACGAACGATATTAAATTCAGAATATATAATCCATTAACCCCAAACAACTGAAATAAAAATGTATTGATAAATAAATAATAAGGTGGAAAAACAAAATAATGTTTATTATTAATTTCTGCTAGAAAGGGTTTTGTATAAGGGAAAAATTTATACTCGGGATCAACCTCTTCTCCTTTATATTTTAAGGAAAAATCAGAGTAACCTCCCTCGATAATATCCTGCACTTGTACATACATTAAACCGACATCGCCATAAAAAATATTCTTATATGGATTTATAAAAACGAGAATACTGTAGGTTATCCCGATTAGAAAACTTAGATATAGTGGGTTGATATTTTTTATTTTATTTATCATAAATCGATTGTTAATTTATTTATATTTTCCTATTTTTGATAAATCTACCATTAAAATACTACATCACCATCGGAATACATTTTGGAATTAACTTAAAATGAAATTCATGTGTTTGCAAAAAATCCATCTCCCGAATTTCGCCGTCAATTTCTTGGGAAAGAGTTCGTTCGGGGATAACATGAACTTCCACACCTTTGAATTCACTCACACCCGTCATTGTCGCAATTTTTCCTGAATATACTTTATGAGATTCGGAAATCAGTTTGCGTTTTGGAATATTAGAAACTAAAACTATATCAAAAATTCCATCTTCCAGACTTGCATCGGGCGCCCAAATCATTCCACCACCACTAAAGCCAGCATTACAAACAAAAAAGTTTACAACTTCTGCTTCGGTTTCTAACCAGTTGCCGTCCACTTGTTTGATTCGAATTTTACATTTTGCAGGGGTATATTTGAATAAGACGGTGAGCGAATGATAGAAATAAGCCGCCATTCCAAATTGAAAGGATGAAGCTTTCATCTGCCGGTTCATATCTCCACCCATTCCGATTGAGGTTATGTTGATAAAATAATATGGATCCTTCCCGTGTTCTAAAGTAGAAAGTCCACAATCGACCAGTTTAAAAGAATTATTCTTCAAGGCTCCCATGTAATGAGAAGAATTTTTATTGAGTGTCTTCATAAAATCTCCACCCGTGCCAAGATTGATTACACCGAGTGGAATATCAGTTTGAATAAGATGACCATTCTCGAAATAACCATTGACAGCTTCGTTGATCGAACCATCGCCTCCAGCAATTAGAATCTGATCGTATTCTTTTTTCTGTAAAATTTCCCTAACTTTTCTTGTGCAATCTTTAGGCGCAGAAGTAAAATAGATGTCAAAGAAACCAAGATGATCTTCCAATTTCGGTCTCATCTTTTCGAAAGCAACACGCGAAGCACCATGACGACTTTTGGGATTTAGAATTACGATTCGTTTCATAGTGCAATTGAATTTTCACTATTCAATAAAAGGCAATAAAAAAATAGTTCAATAAGGACATTCTTATGAAGAAAAAACTTTTTCTAATTGTATTTATTCTAATTAACCTAGCGATATTCGAAGGAATTCTAAGTGCATTTGACCCGGAAAGAATTTTGGTAAAAGGGTTCGATAAAGAATTACTCTTTCGGATGTATCCAAATAAATCTGGAATGGTCGTTTCAGAAGAATATTCTGTTCTAGTAGAAACAAACGAAAATGGATTCCGACAAAAATTAGAACCAAGTGAAACCTACACTACGCTTGTGATTGGAGATTCCTTTACCGAAGGATGGGGAGTAGAAGAAAAAGAAATTTATACAGAAATTTATAATCAAAATTCTAAAACTGGTAAGCTACTAAACTTAGGCTTACACGGATCATCCCCAATTCTTTTTGCACTCCAACTAAAATACTACTTGGAAACATTCAAACCCAAACGAGTCATTGTTCAACTCTTCGATAATGATTTAGACGATAACGATAAAATAGAAGTATTCGCTGAATTAAATGAAGACGGAACCATCCGTGCGCCTAAATCGAGATTAGCCGCTAGCTTGTTTGGAGAAAGTTTATACAATTTCTTTAAAGAAAGAACTCTTTACAGACTCACTACCAAAGTCTATAAATTTTTCCAAAAACAACCTTCTCCGATTTTGTATTACAAAGTAGGAAGAGAGCCAAGTATAACAGTACTTAGCCACAAAGATTCTATCGGAAAATTCGGAGGACTAAAAAGTCTAGGCAGCGAAATCAATACAAAATACGGAAACCAATTCGGATTTTACAAAGACACAAACGAAGAACTCTGGAAAAATCGCCTGCGAAAAAATGAAATCTATCTCAACCAAATTTTAAAAATCTGCAAAGAAAAAAACGTAGAGCTTTCTTTTTTATACATTCCGGCTAAAGAGTATTTTGCGCAAGGTGGAATTACAGGAAATATAAAAGAATATTCCAGCGAAGCGCATAAACAAGCGAATCCGCACTATCTCCAAATAGAAAAAGTCTGTAAAGAAAACGCGCTTAAATGCTATTATGCAAACGAGTATTTTTTTAACAAAGACCCGGAGAGATTGTATTTTCCGTATGACGCACATTTGAACGCTGATGGACATAAGGCAATTGCGGAGATGATTGGGGATTAGGGTTATTATACCAACGCAAGTTCTTTGTAGTGCCTAATTTCACTTAGCTGCTTAGATATTTTAGTTCTCTCTTCGCGGATTTCGTATTCATCTTGAATGCCCATCCAAAATTCTACAGAGTTACCAAAGAACTTAGAAAATCGTAAAGCAGTATCAACGGATATTCCGCGTTTGCCGTTGACGATTTCACTAACCCTTGTCGGGTTTATTTTTGTTTCTTTTGCCAGTCGATACGCAGAAATACCCATCGGAATTAAAAATTCTTCTGATAAGATTTCACCCGGATGGATGTTTGGTATTTTTTTCATTGTCCATCCTTGTCCATTCTATCCTGAAGCTTTGCAGGGTCTCTGCTTTTATGCCAAATACCTATGATAGAAATAAATGTTTCTTTGATTCTGTACATTATATTGAATGGAAATACTCTTACTGGCGCTTTTCTTACATCTTGGTAATAAACGGAATATTTATTTGGTTTCACAGAAATCTCTTCCAATTTTTCAGTTACTTTTGTTAAAAACTTATCTCCAACTCCTGCTTGCTCGGACTCGTACCAATCGAAGGCCTCATTTAAGTCATTTTCGGCATCACGATTTAATTTGTATTTTTCGCCCAATCCTTGTCTCCATTCTTTGAATCACTTCTTCCATGGTATATTCTGGTTGTGGATTTTTTTCGTTAGCCTCAAGTCGTCGATCAATTTCTGCTTTATAGGCTCTATCTATTTCTGGTGAGAAAGAATCATCCTCTTCTTTCTCTTCATAAACAACCAATACTACTTTATATTTTCCAGGGCTTAAGTCTTTGGGAAGCGTAAGAATAGCTTCGCCAACTTCTCTCACATTGATTTGGGTTTCAATAGCTCTCATACTTTCATCCAAACATACTTCCTTGAAAAAGGCAAATCATTTTTAATTCTTTATGAATTGTCAAAATGAATTGAGACGCGATGAATCGGCGTCTCTATGGTTTAAATAAATACTTTCCAAAATCTTCTTCAAACTTTGCTTTACCGCCCGGGTAATAGATGTAGCGATAATAAGGATAGTGAATATTCACTTGATAATAAATCTGCATTTTAGTATTTCTTAAAAAATTTTTCTTGAAGTCAGAGAAATTTTGATCTTGGGTGATATCGTAGTTATCCGGATATTGCAAAATAGCTTTTAGAAAATCTGTTTCACCTTGCTTTAATAATTCTTCATGCTCGTATGGAAATACAAAGTATTCCTCTTTACATTCATTTACAAAATCATTTTCCCAAGTCTGTAAATCAATTCCTTTTTTTATCATCCCATAATCCTTGTATTTGCCTGAATCACTCGAACCACTGTAAACAAGTAGAGCATAATAAATATAAGACGCATTTGCAATCAAGTGTAAGCCCACTGGATTTACTCTGAGAAAGTAATGGATTGCAATCCCAAAATCAATTGGAATTCCCCAAAAAGCAAATTTAGAGGCATTCGTTTCTTCTCTATCTAGTATAAATTCTTGGAACGTGCAGTCCTTGTTTCGTTTTAATTTACGTCCTTTCTGTTTATCAATATTTCGCCCAATAAAAAATAATGTTCCCGAAACGCACCCCTGAAACAAAAAACAAAAGATTAGAAGTAGAGAAATCTTTTTCATGAACGGGTAATTTTTGTTATTCGTAGAATGTTTAGCATCTTACGAGTAGGGGTTGAAAATTTTCAACCCCTACTCGTTCAAATGAAATTTTAAAACAACTCTCTAACTTCCATATCGCCAGACACAAATACCGGAAAAGAAACAGTATCCTCAATCGAATAAACTTTCTTTTCTTTATAATTTCGTCCTTCAGGAATTTTGTAGACTTCGATAGATTTTGATTCGACATTTACAATCCAGTATTCAGGAATTTTTGCTTCTGCATAAATTTCAAGTTTTAGTCTGTCGATGCGAAGGCTAGAGACTGCGACTTCGATCACAAACTCCGCACTTGTTGGGTGAGATGTTTTATAGTCGTCGGAGCTTGTGCGGATAATCGAGATATCCGGTTCTGGCTCAGAGTGAATAAAAGTGAGTGGATCTTCTTTTTGAATAGTATACTCTTTGGAAATAAGACAAGAAAGAATCTGAAATAATTTTTTTGTAATAAAAACATGAATCGGAGACTTTGGCATTTTTGTAATTACAACTCCTTCGAGTAATTCTGTCTTTTCAGGAATTAATCCTGCCTCTCCCAAGTAATGGTACTGCTCCACTGTCATAAGTAACACAGAGTCTTTCGTAAATGGGTCTTCTAGAATTTCTGAGAGCATAGTAATAATATTACTCCTTTGGAAAAAGTGTCAATTCGAAATTACCCCCCAAACACACGCTTATACAAATCCGATTGCAGAACTGAATTAGGATCGAACTTTGCTTTTAAAGCTTTGAATTTATTGATAGCATCTTTGGTAAGATAACGCTCAGCGATTTCGGGGCGTAATGTGCTGTCTTTGGCGAAGTAGAATCTGCCTTTGTTTTTGAGAACGATTTCGTCTAGTTCGTGGCACATCTTCCAGAGTTTTTCTTTGTTGCCTTTGGTCACAGGAAAATCAAGCGCCATGGAATAGCCGTTTACGCTATGGGTAAATAGGAATTCGTCTTTGCGGTGGCGTTTGAATACGGCGAGGTAGGAAACGATTCCGCGCTTCTGACAATGGGTTAATACATCTATCATGCCGGCTAACGCATTTTCTTCGGGAATAAAAATCTGGTATTGGATCATGGATCCTGGTTTGTAAATGAATTTCCAATTCGGAACATAGTCTAGTAAAAATGCATACTCAGCGTGACCTTGCATGTAGGGTTTTCTTGAAATAAATCCAGCGAGATACTTGGCGAAATTTACAAGTCGCATCCCGATAGGAATAGAAAACGGATACATGAATATCCACATCCAAGACTTAGGAATGACTCCGAAAAAAGTAGAAGGAAGGTTTTGTCTTTCTAGTTTACAATTATCCGGAAAATCCTTGTCTTCTCCAGCTTTAAGATTATCCGCACGATGAATCAATCCACGTCCAATGCTGTCACCGGAGCCAAATGCATCTACCCAGCCCACAAGGTAATCTGAGTCGGGAAGATTTTTTTCAAATTCGGAAATCATTTCCTTTAAGTTCTTAACTGGAATAGGGGTTACTTTCATTTTGCCGGAGTAGATTTTTTTCATCTTGATTTTGATTTCCAAAAAACAACCAAGCATTCCAAGTCCACTGATGAAAGTGTAAAATAATTCTTTGTTCGATTCCTTATTGCATTGAATCAATTCACCGTTAGGCGTAAGAAAGGTAAACTCTGCTATATGTTCTCCAATCGGACCAACAGCAAAATTATTCTTTCCATGAATATTCATCGAAAGTGCGCCACCTAAAGTTGGCATCATCGTCCCACTTACTACGGGAGGCCAAAAACCTTTTTCAATCGAGAATTCCCAGAGTTGTTTGATGGTTACACCCGACTGAGCGGTTAGTATGCCAGTAGCCTCATCGAATCCAAGTATCTTATTGAAATCGCGCATGTCCACAACGATGCCTGCATTATTCACAGAAGCATCCCCATAGCTACATCCGCCACCGCGAAAGGTGATTTTAGATTTATTAGTATTGGCATAATGAAATAATTCTCTGATTTCACGCTCGGTCTTAGGTTTAAAAACTTGGCTGATAGAGTAATGGTTCATTCCCCATGTCTCTACTCTTTCTGGATTGGAAATCGGGAAATAGACTGCTGTGTTTTCGTTCATATAAAAGTCCTATACATTGAGTTTCTTAAAAATGAATGATGGAATCATTCGAATTACGAGTCCGACTAATACCCATTTGGCGGGAACGTAGATATTTTCTTTGCCCTTTGTCGCTGCTTTTAGGATAATTTTCGCGGCTTCGTTCGCCGAAATCAGCCAAAAGAGTCCAGGCATTCCTTTTGTCATCTCTGTGTCAATAAAGCCTGGCTTTACGGTTAATACTTGTATGCCTTTGCGAGCAAGTCTATTTCGTAGGCTTTCAAGGTAGGTATTGAGTGCCGCCTTACTTGTGTTATACGCTGGACTTCCTACACGACCACGATCACCGGCTATTGAAGATATGCCGATGATTTTACCGGAATTTTTCTTTTGAAAATAATCTGCCGCAGGGTTTAACCAGGCGAATGCGCCGAGAGTGTTGATATTTAGCATACGGATATCTTTCTCGGTTGAAAATTCGTCGATGGAAACTTTTTCGAGTACCCCTGCACAGTAATAAATTTCGTCTAAACCTTCCATAATTTTTACCGCATCAGCAAAATAATTAGCTGCTTCTTTGAAATTAGAAACATCGTGTTTAATAATACAGTATTTAGAAGAAGGAATTTCGTTTACGAGTTTATTCAACTCATCTTCTCTACGCGCAATCAGAGTGACATAAGCACCAGACTTCAATAATTCCTTTGCGATCTCAGCACCAATTCCACTCGAGGCACCAACGACGATAACTTTTTTAGGCATATATTTTTTCTTCCTCTTACAAGCAGAAAGCTAATAAAACTATTATCTGACAAGGAAAAATTTTCTATTTTCAGAAACCTTACCTTTGTTTTTATGTAACTAACAGGAACTCGGTGTAATGAAATCATTTACCACCGATGAACACAGATGAACACCGATGGAATTTATATTCTATTTTTTTATCGGTGCCCTCGGTGTTTATCGGTGGTAATCTGTGTTTTTTCATTTACGGTTCGAAAGAGGGCATAATGGAATTTATCAAAGGAATTATTGATTTCATCTTACATATAGATAGACATTTAGACACGATTACCACTGAGTATGGAACTCTGACATACGTCATATTATTTATCATTATCTTTGCAGAAACGGGACTTGTTGTAACTCCTTTTCTTCCTGGTGATTCTCTTCTATTTGCCATTGGAGCAATTGCTGCCCGTGGGACGTTAGATGTATTCGTATTATTTTTTATTTTAGTTATTGCGGCTATTCTTGGAGACACAGTCAATTATTGGGTAGGAAAATTCCTTGAGCATAAACTAGAAGATCTCAAGTTTATCAACAAAGACCATTTGAAAAAAACACAAGACTTTTACGATAAGTATGGCGGCAAAACAATCATCATTGGGCGGTTTATACCGATTGTCCGCACTTTCGCACCTTTTGTTGCCGGAATTGGAACTATGAACTATTCTAAATTTATTATGTACAATGTTGTCGGTGGGATACTTTGGATTTCTATTTTTCTTGTCTTAGGATATTTTGTAGGCAATCACCCAGAAGTTCGAAAAAATTTCACCTATGTAATTTTTGGAATTATTATCGTGTCGATTTTGCCTGCGGTGATTGAATATTTTAGAAATAGGAAACAGGAAGCCTAATTAACGTGGACTCGATATAAGAGCCTGTCTGAAAAGGAATTTACAGGCTCTTGGAGCTTGACTTTTATTAATAGGATAACGCTCGTAATCCTTATTAAAGGCTTATCGAGCGTATCCGCAGCGGATAAAAAATTTATAAACTACAACCAGGATTTTTTCCACTCGCTTTTGCGGCTTCGTAAAGTTTGGTTGCATCTGGAATTTTTTCGTTGAGTTGCTTCATACGAGTTTCATCAGAGGGGTGAGTCGACATTATCTCCATCGGTTTAGAGCCACCACTCATAGCAGCCATATTTTTCCAAAGTTCCACACTCTCTTTTGGATCAAATCCAGCTTTTGCCATGTATTCGAGTCCAAGTATGTCGGCTTCACTTTCGTGTTTACGAGAGAATGGAAGCATGAATCCAAACTTTGCACCTGCACTCACCGCACCCATTACTGCTTGGTTATTTTTAGTAGCTGTGCCAATTGCTCCCATGCCTTTGTTCATAATCTGTCCGTCAGACATTCTCTCTGCCCCATGTCTAGCTAAAACATGTGCAACTTCGTGTCCCATTACAGCGGCTAATTGCCCACTTGTCTTTGCTACCGGCAAAATGCCAGTATGCACACCAATTTTTCCTCCTGGTAGTGCGAACGCATTCGGGGTATTATCCCTAAAAACGACAACCTCCCATTTTTCAACACCGGTGTCATCTTGTATTACTCCGATAATTGCGTTTGCAATACATTTAACATAAGTATTCTCACGCGCACCAGATTCAATGGGGACTTTCGCTTTCATTTCCACAAAAGCCTCTGCACCCATTTTGTTGATCTCTGGATCTTTCACCAGAAGGATTCTACTTCTTCCTGTCGGCGAGGACGCACAAGAAAAAACGAAAAAGAATAAAGTTAGTAATTGTAAGTATCTCATAGGGTTACTCTTGAAAAAAATCTAATTTTTGAAAAGGAAAAAATTCTTACCTTCTTGACAAAATTTTATACTATATAAAAAGTAAGTATATTAACTACTCCGATAAAGTACCAACTATATCGGAAAAAGGATATTTTATGGCTAAGAAAATTGTCTTTGTCCTGATAGGACTGGTGGCGCTGACCTTACTTGTTCCGGCCTTTATGAAGCCAGAGTTTCGAATCGAACGTTCGATCGAAATTGCGAAACCCGCGGAAGTTGTGTTTTCCCATATTTCTGATTTTGCGAAATGGAAAGATTGGAGTTACTGGGCAATCTCCGACCCTGAGCAAAAATTGACCATCACTGGAAATCCTGGAGAAGTAGGGCACAAGATGGAATGGGATGGTAAAATAAACGGAAAAGGAAATCAAACTGTAATCTCAGTTACTGCGAATAAATCAATCGCGTCTAAACTCGCTTTTACGGAGCCAAACAGTATGGAGTCGGTTGCCACACTTACATTGGAATCAACACCAACCGGTACAAAAGTAATTTGGTCGAATGAGGGTAAGCTCGATTATCCGGTTGGGAGACTCTTCGGTCCCTTTCTAGATGGAATGGTCGGTCCTGATTTTGAGAAAGGTCTTATGAACCTCAAAAAATTAGCCGAGAAATAACCTCACCCCAATTTTAAATGAGTTGATTTGCATAATGAGAGTAAACCCCTTTCTAAATCATTCCGATGATTTGGAGAGGGGTTACACTAAAAAATAAACCAAGTAATACAAATTTGGGGTGAGGTGGCGGTGATGTATGCGAATTCGAAAAATAATCCATATTGACATGGATGCATTTTATGCAAGCGTAGAACAAAGAGATTTTCCTGAATATAGAGGCAAACCAGTAGTAGTCGGTGGAGATCCAAATAGTCGATCTGTAGTTTCTACTGCAAGTTATGAAGCGCGCAAGTTTGGGATTCATTCTGCGATGCCCACTTCCAAAGCAAAACGTCTTTGTCCTCATGCTATTTTTGTTTTTCCTAGATTTTCTGCTTACAAAGAAGTTTCCCGTCAGGTCAACGAAGTATTTCATGAATTCACAGATTTAGTAGAGCCGCTTTCTTTAGATGAAGCTTACCTAGATGTAACCGAAAATAAAAAAGGTATTACAAGTGCCACTCAACTAGCAAAACAAATCAAACAAAGAATTTTGGAAGTTACTGGGCTTACTTCCTCGGCTGGAGTTGCTGCGATTAAGTTTATTGCAAAAATCGCTTCGGGAATGAATAAACCAAATGGACTAACAGTGATTACCCCCGAAGAAGCTGAAAAATTTTTAGAAGAACTCCCTATTGGAAAATTCTATGGAATTGGAGAAGCGACTGAAAAGAAAATGCTTTCTCTTGGAATTAAAACTGGTCGTAATCTAAAGGAATTTACCCAGAGTGAACTCATCCGTCATTTCGGAAAGTCGGGTTCGTTTTATTATAATATTGTAAGAGGATTAGATTTTAGAGAAGTAGAACCATACAGGACTCGCAAATCTATTGGTGCGGAAAATACTTTTTCTGTGGACATACTCGAATTATCCGCTATTCATGCAGAGTTAGAAGATATTGCAGATGTACTTTGGGACAGAGTAGAGCGTATAGCGGCTAAGGGCAAAACTCTCACTCTCAAAGTAAAATACGATGACTTTGAATCCATCACTCGGAGTATAAGTTTTAGAAACTATATTGACTCAAAAGAAATCCTTTTAAAATTCGGGAAGGAATTACTCGTTAACACTGAGGTTGGAAAGAGAAAAATCCGACTGATAGGTTTAAGCATTTCCAATCTTTATTCAGAAGAGGAAGAAGACTCACAACTGAAATTGCAATTCTAACGTGAGTTGGCTGTAACAAAGAGATTACTCTCTGTCATCCCCGAAATCCCTTATCGGGGATCTCAAGTAATATTAAATCCTTCTTAGAACTAGAGATTCCCGACTAAAAATTTCGGGAATGACAATTTGAATTACTCTTTAGTATTGTTCAGAATTCTTTGTCGAATTCACGTCAATTTTACCTATCGAAAATCACTTGCAGAAGGGCTGTTTTTTGAAATTCTGACAATACAGTACAAGAATATGAGCCAAATACAAATTACATTACCAGATGGAAATACAAGAGAAGTTGAGAAAGGAACTTTGGTTTCTGACTTCGTTTCTAAAATGAGCATTTCTTTAGCAAAATCAGCTCTTGCGGCGAAGGTCGATGGAGTTGAGGTTGATTTATCTTACCCACTTGAAAAAAATTCTCGTCTAGAAATTCTCACCTATTCTTCGAAAGAAGGAAAAGAAGTTTTTCATCATTCGTCCGCTCACTTACTTGGAATGGCTGTGCAACGTCTTTATCCCAACGCACTTTTGACTGTGGGTCCGGTAGTTGAGTCTGGTCCTGGATTTTTTTATTACGACATTGATTTTCCTTCTGTGACAATTACACCAGAAGATCTCCCCAAAATCGAAAAAGAAATGGAGAAGATCGTAAAAGAAAATCTTCCTGTTAAACGCACAGTGCTTACAAAAGAAGAAGCACTCAAAAAATTCACCGAAATGGGTGAAAAATATAAAATCGAACTTATATCTGGATTTGATTCAGAAACTGTATCTCTCTATGGACAAGGAGAATGGTTTGACCTCTGCCGTGGTCCTCACGTGCCTAACACTGGTTTACTCAAAGCATTTAAACTCACTGCGATTTCTGGTGCATACTGGAAGGCTAACAAGGATAATGCGATGCTCCAAAGAATTTACGGAGTATCATTTCCTTCCAAAAAAGAATTAGACGAATACCTATTCATGATCGAAGAAGCAAAGAAGAGAGATCATAGAAAACTCGGAAAAGAGATGGATTTATTTTCTTTCCAAGACGATGCTCCCGGATTTCCATTCTGGCATCCAAAAGGTACAATCATTTGGAATAATTTGGCGAATTACATTCGTTCTGAGTGCACGAAACGTGGTTATCACGAGATTAGAACTCCGGCGATTTTAAATTCGGATCTTTGGAAACGAAGTGGGCATTGGGATAATTTTAAAGAGAATATGTATTTTACTGAGATCGACGAACAAGAGTTTGCCGTTAAACCAATGAACTGCCCTGGTTGTTCTTTGATTTACAAAAACCATTTGCATTCTTACAAAGAACTTCCGATACGTTATGCGGAATTGGGAACGGTTCATCGTCATGAACTAAGCGGAGTATTACACGGATTATTCCGCGTAAGAGCGTTTACGCAAGATGATGCGCATATCTATGCTCCACTGGATCATTTGGAAGCGGAAGTAATTGATCTAATTGATTTTACTTTTTCTGTTTATAAAAAATTTGGATTTACGGAATTTAAAACATTCATCGCAACACGTCCTGAAAAATCACAAGGTCGTGATGAAGATTGGGAAGAGGCAACAAGTTCGTTAATCAATGCTCTCAAGAAAAAAGATATTCCATTTGGAGTAAAAGAAGGCGAAGGCGCATTTTACGGTCCGAAGATTGAATTTAACATAAAGGACAGTCTGGGTCGTATGTGGCAATGTGGAACAATTCAAATTGATTTTTCTATGCCAGAAAGATTTGAACTCGATTACACTGGAAGTGATGGAAAGAAAAAACGTCCCGTGATGATCCACCGTGCTATTTACGGATCGCTAGAACGATTCATTGGAATTTTAATTGAGCACTTCGAAGGAAAATTTCCTTTCTGGATTTCACCCAATCAAATTCGTATTTTAACTGTAGCTGAACCGCATAACGCTTATGCAACAGAACTCAATCAACTTTTTCTAACAAAAGGTTTTCGTTCTGAACTAGACCTTCGCTCTGAAAAGATTGGTTTCAAAATTAGAGATTCTATTTTAAAGAAAGCAAATTATCTTTTGATTTTAGGTGACAAAGAAGTAGAAAGTCGTTCTGTATCAATCAGAAAAATGGGAGAAGAGAATACTACTACTTATCCGCTAGATACATTCATGGATATGATAGAAAAAGAAAGAGTCAACTAAACGTTTACCTTCTCCTATTCTAAATGCTATCAAGACGATATAACGTTATTTGCCGTATGTCAAAGAGTTGATATCCCCGATATCGCTTGGCGGTTGTGTGAGCGAAGCGAAAGGGTGGAATTTCGGAGATGACCCTCTCGTTAAAAAAAATAACCGTTACATCGAACTCAAATTATTTTATTAAGCCATTCCTGTTAATACATGATGATGGTCTTTTAAATTGATAGAAAGCCTAGCACCAATCTCCATAATCATTTTAGAGGCAACGAAATTTCCCCACTTGCAAGATTTAGCGATCGAATAACCATGAGTTAACCCATAAAGCACACCGGCAGCAAATGCATCACCCGCTCCATTGGAGTCAACTGGATTATGAACAGGATAACCTGTAACCGGTGATACAATTCCATCAACAGCTATAAAAGCTCCACGAGAACCCCAAGTCATAAATACTAAATTGCACAATGTCCCCAATTGCATGATCGCATCTTCTGGATTATCAGTCTGTGTTAGTGCCATTGCCTCGTCGTGATTACAAAATGCGATATCTACAAAATCCTGTGTTAGTTTTATAAAATCTTCTCTAGAGCGATTCACACAAAATGGATCACTGTAGGTAAATGCTACTTTGCCACCATTTTTTTTTGCAACTTCCATTGTATGAACAGAAGCTTCTTTGGTATTCTGTCCATCCCAAAGATATCCTTCAATATAAGCGATTTGTGAATCTTTGAGTCTATCTTCCTGAATATCATACTTTGTAAGACTTGTAGAAATTCCTAAACTGGTTAACATGGTTCTATCGGCATCAGGCGTAGTTAATACAACACAAGTTCCTGTTTTGCCTTCTTTAGCAGGTGGAACATCAAAGATAATACCAGCATCTTCCATATCTTTTTTATAAAACCTTCCGTGTTCATCATCTGCAACTTTTCCCGTGTAACAGCCATTACCCCCAGAATTCGCAAGCGCAATCATTGTATTAGCCGCACTTCCGCCCGATCGTAATTCTAATCTATGTTCTTTCAAAAATTCTAAAAGTTTATTCTGACTTTCTGTATCCACCAATGTCATTACACCTTTTTTAATTTCTGCTTTATGTAAAAAATCATGCTCAATACTCGCTAAGGTATCTACTAGCGCATTTCCTACTCCAAATACATCGTATTTTTTTGTCATCTATTTACTCTCACTTACAAAATGAATCTGAGTAAGGCTACAAAATGAATCAAATAAATCAAGTCTTTTTCGGCGGAGAAAAGAAAGGTGCAGTCGTTAAATTTGGTTTTACTAACTCCGCTTGTCGATCAAATCCACAAAATTCTTTTAGAAATCGAACAAGTATATGACAAGTTGCCCCCCAGAGAAGTCCTTGTGGCAAATCAAAATAATAAATTTCAAAGCGCCCTGATGGGTGCTGGTCGAAATAAATAGTATAAAAGGGTAAATGTAAAAGTTCTTCGAGTTCCACATGAAGCAAAAAATCAACCTCATTCCGATTTGGCTTAAATTGGAAGTCGCCCTTATAAAGAGTTATATAGGGAGTAATATGATAACCAGTTCCCGTGTTAAGTGAATGATAGGACCCAATTACTTCTAGATTATCCCTACTAGATCCCGTCTCTTCCTCCCATTCTCTCAAAGCTGTTTCGAGTAACGTTTTATCTAATTCGTCAAACTTTCCGCCCGGAAAAGAAATTTGCCCTGCATGACTTTTTAGATGATCACTCCGCTTTGTTAATAAAATACCTGATTTACCATTCTCGGTTTTATAAAATGGTAAAACAACAGAAGATAATTTTAAACCTTCCGATGAAATATGTGGATAATTGCTATTATACAGTCTCTGCTTAATTTCATCAAAAGCTAGATTTAGATTTTTCATATTTAATAAGACTCTCTTCTTTATAAAAAAAAACTCTAATTGATAAAAGCAAATTATTTGATTTGAAAAATAAAAATTTGTTTGCGGGAACTAAAAGTTTACTTGCATTGGTATAACTTTCCCGTCCGTATCAATTAAAGTGCTAATTATTTGAAATTTGTGTTGATTTTCCCTTGCGTATTAGCCGTAATTTCCTTCCTGGTAGCGAAAAACTCTGCTAAAAACGGAATCTTGGTGTTCTAAGCGAAGTTCTCCGAAGAAGTCTAGACGCGGGCGATTTGGAATTCCAGCATCCACAAGCATCACCGACAGAGCCTCCGCAAATTCAACAGAGTCGATCCTCAACAAATACACGAAAATGGCAGACATTGACATGCCATGGCTACAACGAAGAAGCTGAAGTTCAGCCCAATCACAACCTTTCGCACGAATACCAACCTTTTTCAAATCCAAATCCTTATCCTGGTATTTAGTAGTAACATTTTTGTAAGAAGGAATAATCCCATTAGCAATATGAATTTTATAATTTACAACAAGGAAGTGCAAATAGTTAGCCAGACTTTTGAACTTCTTCGATTTCTTTTTTAAAAGAGGCAAGTAGCTTTCAGGAATCATTAAAGAAGAGCTAATTTCGATAAGCCACAGATCATTCTCAAAATTCACACGTTCTTGATTACTAAAAGTTTTTCCATCACAAAAGAGCCCTACTTTATTTACAGATTCGGCTTTTTTTAAGAATGCCAATTTTTCTTCCATTTTTCGAATACTTTCTAAAAGTTTATTTTTTTGCATAACATGCTCCTAATAGATTAGGTCTAGGAAATTAAAAATTAAGCGGAAAAAATAAAAAATCTTACGTATTAGAGCAAATTTTTATTTGAGATGTTCAAAAATCAGAGGGGGAATCCAAGCGTTTTACCAGCGTTAGGTGCAGATGAAATTTCAATTTTGTTTTTCGATAGCTCTACTCTTCTTCTTTTTTACCTTTAGAAATAGTTTCGGGAGCAGCTGGTTGTTCTCCAAGAGTGATTGTAAATTTCGCAGAGGTCACAGTCTTTGTAATTTCTTCAGAGGCGGGGATAGCTTCCACAGTCCAGAGAAAAGCGCCAACATCTAATTTATCAAGTTGGGTAAAATTATAGTTATTCGCAGTCACTTCTGTTTCGAGAATAGTCTGATTGTTCGATTGTTGAATAAATTTTAAGTTATAAGATTTTGCGCCAGTAACTTTTCCCCATTTAAAATGAAGAGAATCTAATTTATTCATATCGACGATAGAGTTCGCTCTTGGAAAAGATAAAACAGGGTTTGTCAGTTTAGCGGGTAACGCTTCTTTCACTTGCACGGGATTTGGATTTGGAAGATTATTAGAATTATCCGTCACTGAATTCTGTTTTTCGATTACAGGTTCATTTTCTTTTTTCGGTTCCTCCTCTTGTGAAATAGAATTTTCTGAAACAGGTGGCTCTTCTTTTTCAACTGTGAAGGAAAAAATCTCTGATTTAGTATTTGCTCCCGGAATGGAATCAGAAGATTTTACACGCCAGTAGTATTGACCGAGCGGAAGTGGGAGAGAAATTCTTCTTTTAAAAATTGTTCTAGAGAAAATAGAATTTTTAAAAGCAGGAGTATTAGAAATTTCAAAATAATAAGAAAGGGCTAATTCCCGTTTGCTCCAAATAAAATTTACGAGCACTTCTCCATTTTTATCTTTAAATTGAGATTTATTTGCCGGGGACATGAGAGTAAGGGGAGGATTTTTGATAATTCTAAATTTTCTTATTTCACTCAATTCATTCGAGGACGACTTTAGTTTCCAATAATAAATCCCGTCCTCAAATTTTTTTGTAAAATTAGGTTCTTTTATTTGACTCGAAATAATTTTTTCAGAGAATGTTCTATCAGCAGAAATTTCAATGATAATATCTAAATTCTTGGGATTTTTCCATTCGAACACAACTTCTTTAGAATCCTCATTTGTAAAATAACGGACATTATTCGCAGGTTGCATATCAAAATAATCTAAGTCCAATTTATTCAACTTTCCATCTAAAATATTCAACGTTCCTAATTGTTTTTCAAAAATTGTTTCTTTTGTATTATTTCTAGTTAAAATTGTTCCGCCTTTATTGGAAACGATTTCGAGTAAATTCTTGTTTTCCGCAAGTTTAATTTCTCCTGAATTGTCTTGAAAGCTAAGTTCAACACCTTTGTATTGAATCGAAAAACTGTTCGGGTCTAATAGTGATTTTGTGGTCGAAACAAGAAATGATCCTTTCTCGATTCCGATATTGACTTTTTTATCAACAATATTCAAAACGAACATACTATCAGGGTCTAATTCTATTTTGACTCCATTATTCAAAGTCACGATTGCTTCGGAGAGAAAGTCAGTACGAATAGAATCTTTATTATAAATAGGAAGCATTTGTTCAGCATCTTCCCAGATCATTCTAGAAGGAAATTTTCTCTGGGCAACTTTGTATTTATAAGTAATAAATCCTTGTTTTTCTTCGCCCCGAATTTCAGGTTTTACATGGAAATCCCAATAGAGGTAGTAAGAGCAAATAGATAAAATGCAAATACAAATAAAAAAAACAAGGTAATCTCTAAGTTTAAATTTCACGGTTATTCCTGAAAGGGTATACCAACGATTTGCCGTAACTCTTTTAAATCTCTTGGGCAATTCGGATCGTGTTCCTTCCCTAAAACTGCATAAATTTGTTGTGGTTTAGATTTACCCCGTATCTCAACACTAGGCATTGCGACTACTCTGTATTTGCCTTTTACTTGGTTGTATGAGTCTTCGGAAATCAAAATATCAGTCCCAAATTCTTTGTTTAGATACTCAATTCTAGAAGCTAGGTTAACAGCGTCACCAATGACAGTGTACTCCAATTTTTTCTGAGATCCAATTTGCCCTGCCACTACTTCGCCAGTATTGATTCCACATCCAAATCGAAATTTAGGACGATGAGGATTCTCCGGATCGCTATTGAAGTTAATCAACGCTATCCGCATAAGAAGTGCAGAATCGATCGCATTTCCGGTATCATTTCTATCCGAATAAATCGCTCCCCAATGTGCCATGATTGCGTCCCCAATAAACTTATCCACAATCCCGTTTGTCGTGTAAATACATTCTACCATCTCAGTAAAATACTGGTTGAGGAAAACAACGACTTGCTCCGCTTCCATTTTTTCTGACATTCCTGTAAAATTTCGAAGGTCAGAAAAGAAGATCGCACAGTTTCGTTTGATTCCGCCTAATTGTAATTCGCCGTGGAGCGCCCTCTCCGCAATATCCCGATTTACAAATTTCCCAAAAGTATTTTTAATATTTTCTCTTTCTTGTAAACCTTTCGCCATTTGAATAAAGGATTTAGTTAGCAAACCAACTTCGTCTCTTGTAGATGGAGAAATTTCTACTTTATAAATTCCTTCTTCAATCTGATGACTCGCCATCACTAAATTGGTAAGTGGAACAGTTAAAGTATTTGCGAAGAGGTAAACAATGATAAAACTGATAGTAAGAATAATAATAGTAATTACAATATTGCGTCTTTGGATTTGATAAATTGCTTCAAATACTTTGTCAGATTCTACTGTGGATACTATCCCTAATCCACCAAAGTCGAGTAATTGAAATGATCCAAGAAATTCTAAATTTCCTACTGTATATTTTTGTGAGCCATTATCCACATTGCTAGAAAGCATTTTTTTCACTATAGGAATTTCAGACTTATTGTTCTTCGAAATCGTTTCTTTGTCATCCGAATGAGCAATTACTTCTCCCTTTTGGTTTATCATGAATACTTGGAAAATATCTGTTTGCAATGCAGACTGAAAAGTTCCCAATATCTCCGTAGGTTCCATATAAAGTAAAAGAATTTCTTCTGGATTACTTTCAACAGGAACAAGTAAAGCTAGAACAGGAAGACTAAATTTTGAAGAAACATTGATTACGAGCGTTTCGCCGTTAAATGCTTTTTGAATTTCTTCTTTAATACTTTCATGGATAATAGGCATTAACCCCTTTTCCATTTTATTTTCCGTGAAAACTTTTTCATGGCTAAACTCAAATAGAAAAGAAAAATCCGCTTCTTTTTTTTTCGCCACCCCGATGAATAAAAATTTTGGATTCTTTGTAAAAAATCGATTCGCTTTTTCAGTCAGATCTTGCTGGCTCAGATTTTTTTGGTGAATAGACTCACTAAATGCTTGCAGTCGATAACTTGTATTTTTCAAGTTGGATTCGACTTGAATACCAGCGAGCCTCGCCAAACTCAGGTTGTATTCCTGGATCAAAACCTCGCTATTGCTTTTATAAAAAATAGTTACCAGTACTATGATAGAAGATAAACCGAACAGAATAATCAGGGAAACTATAAGTAAAAGTTTATACCGAATCGAAAATTGAATTTCTTTCTCTTCAACGGTTCGCATCTTTGGCTCTGTTGACATCGCTCTCATAACAGAGTGCTCAAGATATGCATCTAATTACTTTAAGCAAGCAAAAAATGGTCTTAGGGGAAATAAAAATCTATATTTCTTCAATTGTTCGAATGGAATGAATCAGAATCTCTTTGTCGATTTTAGTAATCTTTTTGCCCGAATTAGAATTAGGTAATCAATGAAAAGAATCCCGTTTCAGACTGCAATCTTCTGTTTGTATTTCGACAAGTAGTTTGTTTACCAGTTTTCAGAATGCTTATTTTACTAAATGCAGTAACTATCTATTAATGATTTGATTTATCTCATTTAATAATTGCGGAATTTCATTCTTAGCCACTAGGTAAACTCTTTTGTAATCTACTCCAAAATATTGATGGATTAAAATATTTCGCATATCTTTCCAAGCTTGCCATTCAATTATGGGGTATGAGTCTCTGCATTCTTCTGATACACTCCCACATGCTTCTCCAATGATCTCTAGTAATCGAACTGTTGCATGTTGATAAAGCCGATGTGACAAAAAAAATTCAAAACTTTCGAAATTAGAAATAATCTGAATTAACTCCCCACAAGCATCTTGAATATGACTGAGGCGAATACTATCTTTATCGTTCATAAATTAATTTCATCTCTTTTTGAATATAAGGAAGTATTCTTTCTGAAATAGATTCAGGAGTTAGTAGGTCAACCTTCTGATGAATTTGTTTTTCTAAAAGTCCTTTGTACTTAGCAATTTTTAAAAGGTTGACATCATCAGGAAAGTATACCAGTAAATCTACATCGCTATTTTCCTTCTCCTCATCCCTTGAACGCGATCCAAACAGATACACCTTGTTAGCCTCCGTTTGTTTAAAGAAATCCTTTGCTATTATAATTATCTCATTTGTTTTCATCGCATTCTCTCAAAGTAAATAATATACGGGGTTACTTTAAAAGCAAGTTGAAAAAAGAGTTTTAATAAATTGAATATCTTGTTAGATTGACATAGAGCCCGAGAATGCAAACTAACAGTCTTCAAAACTTCCTAAACGAAATGCATACTATCATTGTGCAGAAATTTTCTCCCGAAAGAATTTATATCTTTGGTTCTTTTGCAAGAGGAGACTCAACTAATGATAGTGACTTAGACCTCTTATTAGAATTTAAAGAAATTCCTAATAAAAGAGGACTTATTATACAAATTCGCAAAGCCCTAGCCGATATTCCTTGCGCCAAAGATATATTAGTTGCAACGCCCGAAGAAATGGAAAATTACAAGGATAAAAACTGGTCTATCTATTCACAGGCTCAGAAAGAAGGAAAGGTTATCTATGATAGAAAAATCAAGTGAGTGGAAGCAGTGGATTTTGTATTCAGAAGAAGATTTACAAAGCGCAGAAACCTTGTTATCCAGTGAAAATACATTTCCTAGAAATGTATGCTATTTGAGTCAACAATCAGTTGAAAAAGCTTTAAAAGCAATATTCGTATTTCTGAATATGTCTTTTGCGAAAATTCATGATTTAGAAGCGTTATACGCCAAGCTTCCTAGCGATATAAAAGATAAATTAAATTTAGAAGGACTTTCTGAACTTTCTGAGTGGGCTGTTGAAGCTAGATACCCTGGAGATACTATGCCGCCAACAGAGAATGATGCTAATTTTTCTATCAGTGTTGCAAGAAGAAATATTTATTCTATTAAACTTCTTTTAGAAGAAGGAAATTTATGAAACTTAAAATAGATGAAAAAGCAGGCGCATTGTATCTACGCTTAGATGATTCAGAAATTGTTGAGTCTGAAGAAATAACTTCTGGCGTTGTTTTAGATTTTAACAAAGAAGGTCAAATCGTCGGCATTGAGTTATTAGGTTTATCAAATAGATCGAAGTTGATAAACTTTAAGTCTTTGCAGTTTGAAATTGCATCGGTGGTGTAATATAACGCTCATTATCCGCTAAAGCAATTGAATATAAAGATAGGGACTTTAGTTCTGAGCGGCTTTGGTTTCTGGAAAATGATTTGCCGATTCCTTCGGGGTTGTGATTGCTATGATTTTGGTTAATAAAATTTTAAAACATTAAATCTGCAAATTACAACTCAGAAACTCAATTTCTTAATTTTCCTATTATTTCTTTTTTTAAATACATATCTAAACAAGGCGAATCATATTCTAATATGGAATAGCAGATTGTGCAAACTCTTATTTCATCTTCTGGATTAAGTAGATTACATATGATGTACCTCCCATTTACTAAAAATTCTTTAGAACACTTGGGGCAATTTCCTTTTTCATTCAATGCTTCCGATAAATTTCTAGGCATTTATTTTTTTGAATACTGGGTAAAGCTGTGCGTTTAATGAATAATACGAATTAAACGCAACTAGTGCTAAACTAGTCTTTCACTCCTGTATACTTCTTTCCTAGATCAACAACTTCCTTTATTTGAGGAATAGGTAATTCTTCGTAAACATCATCGTAATAGAAAATTGTATTTTTATTATGAAAAACTTTATAGGAAGGAAGTTTTGTTTCTCTCCTAGTTCTATTGTTCAATCTTTCAAACGCGTCTCGTGCAAATTTTTCACTTTCATAAACCTTAAAATAATAATCAGCATTAAGAATTGTTGTTAAAGGAACAATAGTAATCCCATATTTCTCATTTACTGCCTTTATCGCTGGCTCTTCCATTTTATTATTATACTCTAAATTTGCTTTTGAAAAACCTTCTCCAATATGATCTGCTTTAATTTCTACATAACATAATATTCCTGGATCGTCATTTGCAAATACAGAATAGAATGGTTGGTCTTTAGTTACAGTTTGAAGAGTATCTTTCGTAATCTTCTCTTTAATTTTATTTTCATTGTAGAGCTTCATTACTTCATCATGAAATTCTCTACATGAATTTTTATTATTTCCACCTTTGCAGTTTATCGCTATTATCCAAACTATTCCAATAAATAGTAATTTCTTAAATTGATTCCGAATCATAAATTCTCCTTATTCTTATTTGGAAAATTATATCATTATTCCTCTCTTATAGCGGCAGAAGTTTTTCCTCTTGGGAATTTTTGAGGAGAGGGATGAAAATTAATGTAATTAAATCTAGACAATTAAAAATAAATAATCAAAGGTGGTTGAATTAATTTGCAAGAGACACTCAAATAGGAACTCCCTTACCGGGACCAATAGGAAGTAATTATATTAATGTTTTCAAAATATTTAAAAAATCAATTAACGATAGAGGTTTAAAAATGACAATAGACGCAAGACATACCGGGTTTTTAATATCTAATTTAGGAAGTGAAATAACGGCAGTGCAATTTATGAATGATGAAATTTCCATTGATGAAGCAATAGATGAGGCTTTTAAAAATATAAAAGACTTACATAAATTTTACAATCATCAAAAATATAAAACATTTCTTGAATTTGCATTAAAAAATTTCTAATGAAAAAATGTTATTTTATTTTCTATTTAGAAAAAATAGAAAAAGAAAATTTTACTCGTGATCGAGTAGGCTTTAGAGATATACAGCCAAATAGCCGCAAGAAGGAATACTTTAAGTAAAATTTTGGGACAGGAAGGTAGATAAGTGAGATGCAAATTAGCCGCTTCGGATCTAGAAGGAAAAGCGTAATTTACCTCTATACCAATTTTTTAAATTGTATCATAGCTATACCATAGCGACAGGAGATTTTCCTGTTGGTTTTTTTTGGGGAGAGTAAACCAAGAAAAATTATATTTTGTTTTTTAGACTTTTAATTGAATGCAATTAATGAACTATTTTCTCTTAGGATATTTAAATAAATTTCAGTGAGAATCAATAAAATTAATTTTGAGAAGTGATAAAAAATTATTTTCTAATCCTTCTCACTTTTTATATTTTGCCTTTTGACTCTACGCTATTAGGGTAAGTTTGTACTCTATCGCTTATTCTTTTCCAAATTAAACCTTTAGCTTCATTACTTAATTTATCATCTCTCAAATATTGACCCTTAAATCTATACATAATATCACCTAATGGGCTTTTTACTCTGGCGAAAACAATCCTTAAATTTCGCTCATCTTTTAAATATTTGCTTATATAATCTTTTCCTTTTGCTTTAATAGTAGAATTCTCCGTAATAACTTTTTCATCATCAGAGATAGCATTATTCCATTTTTCATTTTTATAAAGTTTAGGAAACCAAATCATATTATTTTTTTCAACCGGATGATTCGCTAAACTTGTCCATATTCCCTTTGGCTTATATTTATGTCCGAAACAATTAGCTGCATCAACCATTGTCTTAAAAGCGCAGTCATCTGTTAAATCAATAAATCCTTTTTTGACATAGGTTAATGGTTCTTGCTCCCGTTCGATATTCCATGCTTGAAAAGTGATAATGGATTTTTTTTTATTTAATTGTTCAACAATGTTATCTATTTCCAGATTTATGTTTTCAAGACTTTTTTCAGTCACATTAATTCTAATTACTTCATGCCCAGTTGCGTTTACTATATCCATTTCTCTAATTTTATCTTCAGTTTTTTGTTTTTTGTGGAACGGTTCATCTATTTCAATATGAATTTTAAGTTGTGGAAAATAAAGATCTGTTAGAGCTTTTCCATTGGGTCTTGAAACATACTGCTGGGCGACTATCTTGATATCAGAATCATTTAATAAATGCCATATTCTAGTAATAACATAGTGTTCGTATTTTTTGGTTTCGGCTTTTTGAAACTGTTTACTGATATATTCTAATTTATTCATGATTAATCTGAAATCACTCCTTAGCACTAATTTCCTTACTTTACTGGTATTGTCTAGATGAAAAAGTACAGATTGATATTTTTTATTTATTGAAAAAACATCCCAAGAGGAAAATCTTTTGCCTCTATGAAGGGGCATATTGTGGTAAACTGGTAGAAATTATTTATCAGGAACTATCATGCGGCTATCTACTATTAAACTCATTTCGTTATTTCTAATTTCTCTTTTTCTAAATTGTCTCTCTCCCGCTACAAAATTGGAGACTATCGAAATAAATAGAAAGCTAACAGAGAAAACTTTTGATTATGCGCCGGAAGCCTCAGATATAGATGTTCGATTTGAAGTTTCTGAAAACGATTTGGTTGGAAAGTTATACAAAAAAGAACAAACAAAATTTCAAGTTGCAAAGAAAGAAGTAAAGAGTTTTGTTTATGATAAAGATGGAAACTTGGAAGCGAAAGGTGGTTCTAATTATTGGAGTATGCCAAATATATTTTTCCTTTCATTCGGTTGTTTTTATACTCTTTGCATAAATATTCCATTTACCATATATTATTATTACTCAGAAAAATCTTCTCTCGGTGAAAAGAGAAAATTTACTGAAACAGAAATTACTAAAGCCGAGTTTGGTGAATTTAAGCCTAATTTATTCAATAACGAATTTTATTCTATAACGTTAAATGATAATAAACCTCTAATTGTAGATTCTAGTTTCAAAGTCCCTCTAGATTATTTTATTAAAAATAACGAGGAAGAAATCAGATATAATCTCAGTTACAAAAGTAAAGAAATAAAGTCAGATACACTCCTGTTTACAAATCAAACCATTACTGGAATGAGTCCTAAATTTAAACAACTATTAGCCGCAAACGAACGAGAGCGAAAAAGAGAGAAATTGTAGAGGAAAAGGAATCTCAAGCACGAGCCAAAAGAAAAAAACAAAAAGATGACGCAGAAAAAAAAGTATGCACTAATATCATGGCTGAATTATCCTATAATTTTACTCTTAGTGCGGACAATCTACCTTGTGGTTATTCTTGCCGAAGAGCTTGTCAGACTTTTTATCCGAATCTGAATTCAAATGAATCACAAAATTGTAAAAAAAATTGTGAAGCCTGCTGGGGTGTTTTAAATTATCCAAAGGATGACTGTAATCCAGGTGGATTTAATTTAAATAATTTTAATATTTTACGTTCTAACGGATTCTAAAACCCTCTTGACATTTACTAAAACCAAACCACGATTGACTAGTATGATTACAAACGAAGAGATTAGTCGAGTAAGCCAAGAAATTACAGAGAAATTTTTCCCTGATAAAATTGTACTCTTTGGTTCTTATGCTTATGGGAATCCTTCTTCAAATTCAGATTTAGATCTTTTAGTAATTTTACCTTTTACTGGTAAGAATTTTTACAAATCCCTTGAAATTTACCAAAGTTTGAATGTCACTTTTCCAATTGATATACTTGCACGAACTCCAGACGATACCGAAAAAAGATTTCGACTTGGTGATCCTCTCATCAGAGAAGCTTTGAATAAGGGCAAAATTTTGTATGAACGAAATCCTTAAGGAGTAAGAGGATAATCCCCATGAGCCTCTTCCTTGCAATCCGCCCGCCAGAAACTATTCGAGAACAAATCATTACAACATTCCAAGACAAGGATATACCGAAAGAGCTATGGGAAAGAAAAGATGACTTGCACATAACACTGCTTTACTTCCAAAATAAAATTCCGAGTGAGGATAAATTAGAATCAATAAAAAAAAAGTTAAAAACATTTTCCTTCTCTCCATTTATGATTCAAACTAAGGCAATGAGTTATTGGACTAGAAAAGAAAACTACCAAATTCTACATTTGGAAATTATACTCTCACAGGAATTAAAAAAATTCCAATCTGAAATCGTTTCACTATTTCCAGAAGTCAGAAAGTCTATTCATGCGTTTACACCCCATATATCCCTCATTCGGTCTTCTGAAATTTCACAAGCTAAAGTAGAGGAATTAAAAAATAAATTCTCTGACTTTTCTACTGAACCGTTCCTAGTAAATCAAATCCATCTCTACATAGGAGAAAAAGATTTTGAGAATAACAAAAGAAACCGCTACCGGATTATAGAATCATTTTCGAGTAAGTAAATGCCTACTAAAGTCCATCTTTCAGCCGACGAACAAATAACAAGAGGAATCGAACAACTCGCACTTGGTTGGAATTTTATCAATAACCCACAGAATGCAAAGAAGAAAGTTCCGATTGATTCTATTATGGATCTTATCATCAGGGCTTATAGTTATTATTCGGAAGATAAAAAGTCACAAGAAAAAGCAATTCGGAGTTTTAGAAATTATCGAGAGAAACTAGAAGAGCCTCCTTTTAAAATTAAAATGGATTTTCAAAAGAAAATTATCCAAAATTATAAAGGAAAAGAAAAAGTTATTGAAGACTTATGTGCAGTTTATTTGGAAAAATATGCAGAGGATTATAGCTATCTACTTCTAGATAAATTCTTAAAGATAGTAAAATCGGATGGTAAATTAGAAAATGCTTTGTATTATTTTGTATTCTTCAATCTCGCCGCAAGGCTTGGGATTAAGGTTGAGTTTACTTATGATAATATCCTAGATGGGAGTAAAAAAAGCAAACGACGGGTAATTCCTATTGCACTCACCTGTCGTCATCCTTATATCAATTTAGTCGCTAAAGACTTAAAAGACAACCAATACAAACACTTTATTTTAAGTTGCATTGAGGAAATTCATACCGATATTTTAGAAGTTTATAAATACCAAGACAATGAAAAACTCGAAGTAAATCTCAAGGAATTTAAAGAAACAAAAGAATACCGATTTAATCGAAAAGTTGAAACTTATACAATTCAATTAAACAAAAAGTATCTAAAACATTTCCGTCATGTCTACTTTCCTGAATTTAAAAAAATCAGTGAGGCTAATGAATTTATTATTCTAGAAGTATCCACATGGGACTATCGTTCTCTTTTTCAGGCTCTTTTTAATTATCGAGAGGATTGTATATTATTATCCCCTTCTCACAAAGTAAAGCAATACAAGAATATTTTGAAGGAAATATTGAAACAATATTAATTAACGTGAATTCGATATAAGGATTTCGAATTTGTCATTCCCGAAATTCCACCCTTTCGCTTCGCTCACACAACCGCCAAGCGATATCGGGAATCTCTAGTCCTAAGCAGGATTTTATATTGCTTGAGATCCCCGATAAGGGATTTCGGGGATGACGCTTAAGCTATGAAGGATAACTTTCTTACATCGAGTTAACGTTAATTACTTCTAATTTATTTTTAAAAGGAAAATCTGTTTCCTCTTCAAAAATAAATTTTTTGTTATAATTCCAATTATGGACGAACAATTCAATCATTACTGGGATAATATTCTTTATGAAATAATTCTTTCATTATTCAAATCGAAACCAAAAAAAAAGAGGATCTCAACCCAGAGGATGAGCTCACAAAAAAACATTGATAACCTAAAATACTTAGCGGATAAGATTGATAATTCAATGTCAGAAAAAGAAGTTCTCATCGAATATGGAATTTCAAAATCTGAATTTCTAAAATTAATCCTTTGGGTAATTCAAAATTTAGAAAGTATGGAATATTCTGTATCTAATAATCCAATTACTTTTCATAAATGGAAAGAGGACGAGAAACTTCTCTTTCAAAGTCTGTTTCTAGAAAATGAATCCCGCTTTTGGATTTGTAGAAAACTAGAAATCTCCGAAGTGGAATTTATACTTTTAAGAAATAGAGTGATAGAACGATTATTCTCTTTGATGACAAAGAAAAAATAATTCCTACGGTTTCAAATCTTCCACAATCTTATTTCGTAAATCCAAATAAAAATCTCTACCTTCTCGTTTTTCTTTTTTGTTAGAGGCAAGAGGGCGAAACGGTTTTTGGAAGATTTCCGAGTAGGATTCAAACTGCACTAACACTTGGTTATCCTCTAACTTTTTAATCTTAGTTGTAAAATTTGCTCCTTCGGAATCCCCTGTGCGTGTGAGTAAATCAAAATAATCCGCCATGTAAGAGTCAATGTCCTGTGGGATGAATATATTAATCAGCCCGGGTGGGATAACATAAAACAGGTTTCCGCTAACTGTATACTTGGGGTAAATCGGAAATTTCCCCGTCATAGTTTCTAAAGTTTCTGAATGTTTTATATTCAAATGGTATTCTAGATTTTGTACATGAATTTTTAAACCATAAAAATTCAAATCTACTTCAAAGAATAACGTTAGACTTTGTAAGTTTTGCAATTCTCCTTTTTGGAAATGTAGAATCTTCGCATAAATAGTCTTACCCTCAGAATAGATTTCTCCGATTTTCTTAGATTTAGAAAAGAGTTTTACTTTGAATTTTACTTTTCCGAGTGTATCATTTAGCTTTGTGTAAAATGTTTTGTATTGTTTCTTCATCCTTGCGTCTAAGGCGAAGGATAGAGTTGCGGAATCTGTCTCCAATTCGCTTTTACATTTGAATTCAGCGCATAAGAACTGGTAAACAATGGAACGATCCAATATAGCTAACTGTTCTTCATTATTCACCGAGCTAGAAAACACTTCTAACCAATGGAAAAAATCTTTCATTGTATACTGCGGATATTTAAAAGTAGTTTTACGTTTTATTTTATAAGTCGGTCTATCTTTAAAGGAAGACTTTTGGTATTCTACTTTTGTGAAATACTCATCATTATCCCCCATTTCTTCTTTATTGTCAATCTTTGGAATCAGTGTGCCATTTTCTCTAACTACTGAGCCGGTTAAGTAAAAATCTTCGTTCTTTTTAAAAATCAATTTTTCTTCTTCCGGTTTTAGTGAACCAAAAAGAATCGGATAAAGATTAGTATCCTCATACTTGTTTATCAGAAGCTGCTGGTTCGAAAAAAAACTTTCCCAAAAATTACTATGAGTCACATTTTTCACAAAACAAGCCTCCAATAAAAAAATGATTACAACTAGAACGAAATGAAATGGGTTCAATTTTCTTTGATTTTCTTTTTTAAAATTCATATTTATCATTTATCGGTGTCCATAGTCTTGGTGTATTATATTTATTACAATGTAAGTTCGATGCAAGGACTTTTAATTATAGTCGTCACTTCGACACATTCGACAGGCTCAGTCCAAGCTTCGCTCAGTGACCGCCAAAGTTTCCTTAACTTAACACAGCATATTTCATTAGACCCAAGCAGGTTCCCGTTTTAAAAATAAAACAGATTCTAGATGCGGTGTATGAGGGTAAGGATCTGTAATCAAACCGGACAAAATTTGGTATTTTTGAGAGAGAATTTTTAAATCTTCCAATTGCGAATTTGGATTACAAGAAACGTAAAGAATATTTTCGATCTCTGATTCTAAAATATATTCAGTTAATTTCGTTCCGATTCCATTTCGAGGCGGATCTAAAATTAAAATCGAATCTTTCGGAATCGAGTTAGAACTTGTAAATACATCTTTGAATTGTAAAAGATCTTTTTTTTCGAATTTAATTTTTTTATCGGGGTAAATCCGCGTTAGATTCTCTGTCGCTGTTTGAATAGAACTTTCCACCCAATCATATCCAATTAGATGTTGGAATCTATCTCCAAATAAAATACTAAAAAATCCATTCCCGCAAAACAAATCTATCAAAGTAGAGGATTCAGTATTTTGTAAAATTTCTTCTATGAACCGGATAATAGGTATAAACCCGTCCGGATTAGGCTGAAAAAAAGAATTAAACGGAACTTGAATTTGTTTTCCATGGATTTCTTCGGTAAAGTAAGATTTGCCTCTAACTATTTTTAGTTTTCCATCCGCCGAAACTTCTGACTGTTTGCGGTTATAACAAAAAACAATATTATTTGACCTAGAAAATTTCAATACTTCGGAAATGAATTTTTCCTCTAACTCTGTATCCTGAAACTCCTCGATGAATGTAAAAATCGTTATCGTATCAGAGGAAGTCTGATTTGTTCTAAGGGTTATATACTTTAAATACCCTTCTCCTGTTCTTCTATCTAATGGTAGATTAGAAAATTCTTTTTGGATTAAATTTCGTAATTGCGTTAACTCTTGATTAGCCCAATCAGATTGCAATTCGCATTTACTAACATTTATAATCCTACGAAAATTTTCCGCCTGCCTGAGTCCGATAAACCCAGGAAACACAGCAAAGTCCATTCGATTGCGATAATTGTATAGTTTAGTTGCAGGAGCCAAGTCAGGCTGGAAGTTATGATTGGCTTTAAACTTCTCTAAAATTTCTTTTGTTTTAACTTGGAATTGTCGTTCGTAAGCAATATGCTGACCACTGCATCCTCCACAGTCTGCAAAATGACGACAACGAGGATTATACTCATTTGCCCGTAAAATAGATTCTACCTTTGCAAATTTATTTTTACCACGCCCTCTTTGTTCGTAAGTTACCTCGTCTCCAATATCAGTATAACGAAAAGTTAGGTTTGTATCGGGACTAACGCCCTGTAAAGATGAGTTGAGAGTAACAATCTTAGTAGTTAATAAAATTGGATTTTCTGTGTACGGTTTCATTTTGTATTTGTCATTCCCAAAATTTTCTGTTGGGAATCTGTAGTTATTGAGACCCCCGACAGAAAATTTCGGGGGTGACAGAATCAGTCCCCTCAGTGGCTACAATCGAAGCATGGCGAATGCTTTTTTACCCCATCGGGTAAGGAACACTCTTCGAAACTTCATTGATCTTGTTTAATACATCTTGTGATAAAACTACATCCGTTGCTTTTAGAGAATCAGCTAATTGCTCTACTGTATTTGCTCCAATCAACGTTGAAGCTACGAAATCATGTTGTTTGCTCCAAGCCACAGCCATCGTAACCAAACTCATATTAGCCTCTTTTGCAATTTTTAAAAACTCATCAGTAGCTTTTAAAGTAAGATCATTTAAAAAACGGTTAGACATTCTTTTTTGTCTGTCGCCTAACTTAGCGTATCTGCTAAAACGAGCGTTTTCGGGAACTTTGCCGCCATTGTATTTTCCAGAAAGAACTCCTCCCGCAATCGGAGAATATGGAAGAAGACTAATACTTTCCTTTTTACAAACCTCTGAGAGCGCATCTTCAAAACGACGGTTTAACATACTGAAATTATTTTGTATACTTTCATAACGAACAAGGCGGTTTTTTTCCGATGCCCATAGGCTTTTCATAAGTCCCCAGGGAGTTTCGTTGCTACAACCGACATATCGCACTTTGCCGCTACTAACTAATTCAGAAAGCGCGTACATGGTTTCTTCGTACATCATGTCAGGATCAGGCCAGTGGGATTGGTATAAGTCTACATAATCCGTGCCTAATCGGCGTAAACTCCCTTCGATTGCGCGCACAATATGATGACGGTCTAATGCTGTTTTGCCGTTGCGAACTGGTGGGACAAACCAACCATGTCCGGGTCCACAAACTTTCGTTGCTATAAGAACAGAGTCTCTAGGTTTAGTCTTTAGCCATTTACCTACAATTTCTTCTGTGCGGTGAACGTATTTTTCTTCAGGTGGAACAGGGTAAATTTCTGCTGTGTCATAAAAATCAATTCCTGCGTCGAATGCTTTATCCAAAATTTTAAAACTAGTCGGTTCATCACAGGTGGAGCCGAACGTCATTGTCCCCATTCCGATTTCCGAAACCACCATCGCCGATTTTCCAAGCCGTCTTTTTTTCATAAAAATTCCTTTAGTCTACATCAATAATTAAAAGTGTAATATCATCTTCTATGGTCTTGCCATCTGCAAAATCCCATAATTTTTCTAATATAAATTCACAGGCTCTTTTGCCTTCTAAGTTTCTAGATGCCTCAAAAATTTGGTAAAGTCTCTCTTCTCCGAGAATTTCTCCTGTCTGATTCTTTGCCTCTAAAAGCCCATCCGTAAAAAATATGAATCTATCTCCTTTATAATAATCCACTGCATATTCATCAATTCGAATATTTTGAAAAACTCCAATCATCGAACCTTTTACTTTTAAAGTAATCGAGTCCATATTTTTGCGAATGATATAAGGCGAAAAATGTCCTGCCGAGGCATAACGAAAAATTCCGCGCCAGCTTGAATCTTCATTGCCCAAATTCAAATCCATAGTTGGATTGTGCCTCACCCGTGTTTCGAATACACCTAAAAACGCAGTTAAAAAATGCCCTGCCGTATTTTCTAACATTTGTAAATTGAGTCTCTGCAAAATGGCAGACGGAGTTTTGTATTGCTCAAAATTATTTTGCCAACTAATTTTCGCCATGGAAGCGATAAATGCCGCTGGAACACCGTGTCCCGAAACATCAGCAATTAATATCCCGACTTTATCCAGTGGAGCCTCCTCTGGATTGGGAAATATCTGCACATCGTAAAAATCTCCCCCGACTGTTTCCATCGGGATATAACTAGCGTAAAATTTTAATCCCATATTCGATGGAAAACTTTTCGGAAGAAGATTTTCTTGAATTTTTTTCGCGCGCACAAGTTCTTCTTGCATCGCTTTTTGTCTGGAGAGTAATTCTTTTTTAAGAAGATTTTCTTCAATCAAAGTATCCGTTAGCCGCTTGACAAATATTTCATTCATCGTATTCATCACGATCAGAGATTGTTTTTCAATTAGGGCAGTTGCTTTTCGTTTGAACTCATCATCTCCATCTTTTAAAACTGCACCAATCATTTCAGCCCGAATATGTTGTTCTTGTAAGTTAAAATTTCCAATGTAGTCTGGAATCTCTATTAGCCGTGAAACTACTTTTTCAATCGTCGCACGTAATTTAATATCCATCGCAAAATTCTCTGAGTGTAAAAAACTTTCTATTCGATAACGGTAAGTCAGTATTAGGTTCTTAGCTGTTGTATTCTCAAATTCTCCATCATCCAAATGCTCTAGATACAATTTCTCAAAAAAAGAGGGACCAGGTGTGAACTCTCCAATTTCTCTATGCACTTCCTCTAATTGGTCTAGCAAAAAATCTTTGTAGGTATTACCCGCTGCCATCTTACGTGCGAGGGTAATCGGGTTTTTCCTCAGTTCTCTTTCAATGACTCTTCCATATTCTTTCATGAGTCGTTTAAAAACCATTTCTCTGAGAAGGCGATCGTTTAGATCTTCACTGAGATTATCTATATATGCTAATTTGTTCATGTATTCAATTAGACAGCCCTTTATTTGCCATTGCGACATTTAATTTTTCAAAAAGACTATCAAAATGAATTGGTTTCTTAAAGAACAAATCTGCTCCCATTTGTTTTGCTTTGCTTTCTGCATCTTGCGATATATCGGCTGTGATCAAAATTAAAATTGGGTTTATATTGTATCTCACACCTATTCGCTTGATTGACTGAATAAGTGAATACCCATTACCCCCATGTTCCAAATTCAAATCGGTCAGGACAAAATCGGGACGAAAACTTTCGTATTTAACTAAGGCATCTTTTTCACTCTCGGCTAAAATAACTTCATAACGATTTTTAGAAAAAATATGAGCCATATATTCCAACATCGCATAGTTATCATCTATGAGAAGTATCTTTTTAGAACCTGCTGGCTCTGCACCTAAAAAACTAGAATTAATTGTATTATCCGTATTCTCAGATAGTAGATTATTACAGCGATTGATATAGATTACAGGAATTGGATCTTCAGGACAAATTCTCTGGCAGTCCATGAAATAAATTTTCGCTTCCTTTAAATTTCCTTCTCTAAATGCTTTCAGTCCTGAGTTGTATTTGTCTAGTGTTTCCAACTTTCTGTCGATTACATCTTGTTTGTCGCAGTTAAAACATTCAAAAATAGTAACTGGTTTTTCTTTTCCTTTTACTTTTACTCGGTCAACTTCTCGCAAATAAAATTGATTCTTATTTTGTAATTTTTCTACTAGGTATTCAGAAACAAGAATCGGTGTGTGAAATGTTTTTGTTAAAGATTCAATTCTTGCAGCGAGATTTACAGAGTCAGAAATAACCGTACCATCCATTCTAGACTTTCCGCCTATCGTTCCAAGCATCAAATCTCCTGTATTGATTCCAATCCCAATGCGGATTGGATAATAATTACTTTTTTCACGATGCAAATTGTATCCAGCAAGGTTTACCCTCATTTCTAATGCGGCTAACAATGCATCATCCGCTCTCAGGCTAAATAACGCCATAATTGCATCCCCGATATATTTATCAATAAAACCCTTATTTTTAGAGATAGCAGGCTCCATCCGACGTAAAAAAGAATTAATGAATTTAAAATTCTCTTCCGGGTTCATCTCTTCCGAAAGGGTAGTAAAGTCTCTAATATCACAAAAGAGAACAGTCATTTGCCGCTGCGTAAATTGTCCTAGTTCTACATCTAGGATACTTTTCTTTTCAAGTAGTTGTAAAAATTCTCTAGGCACAAACCTTTCATAAGCCTGATTGACTTGTTTTAGATGTTTGTAAAACCTTGCATTCTGAATGGAAATCGCTGCTTGTGAAGAGAGTAGGTTCAATAAATTTAGACTTTGCGGTGTAAATGCTCCTGAAATTAAATTATTTTCGAGGTATAAAATTCCAGACATTTCTCCACGATTGAGAAGCGGCATACAAAGAATAGACTTTGGTTTGCTCGATTTAATATAAGTATCTGTATGATTTGATTGTTCAAAAGCATTATCTAATACTATAGAAGTTTTAGAATTGATAACATAATTTACAATAGAAATAGCCATGTTTTCGAATTCGGAAAGTGGGGTTCGGACAAACTCTTCCTTATCCGCTCCATACTTTGCTTCAATCCAAAAAACTCCGTCTTCTTCAATGATTAAATATCCTTTTTCGGCACCTGCATTCTCCGCCATTACTTTCATTAAACTGGAAATTAAAATAGCTAAATCAATTTCACTCGAAAGAGCCTGTGATGCTTTCAAAATAGAATTCAGATCTAAATTATCCATTCTAGAAGTTGTAGAAGAATTTGCTCTATCAGTTAGATTTAAAATATTTGTTTTCGTTCTATTAGCCGCATCTTTATGAAGCTGTAATGCTTTTAGATTTCGGATATACACTGGATACAGACTCTCTAAACTTTTTGTCTTTGCGAAACTTCCCCACTTCAGATAACACGTGTAAGCCTTCTGCATGTACATCTCTGCTAAAATTTCATTTCTGCCTGCAAAGAATTTTCCACCTAACTCCCACGAAAGAGCCTCTTCCTGTATATATTCATTCTGCCTTGCATATAAAATGGCTAAGTCATAGTATTCTTTTGCTTTGTTTTCTTTTTGTAAAAGTCCAGCTAACTCAGCTTCAACTAGATAGTATTTGTGCAAGAAATTTGTTGGAGAATGTTTACTCCAGAAAAGTATTCTTTTTTGATTTCTCTTTATAATTTTTAAACTAGCACGTTTGATTTTACTTCCTTTATCTTTCGCATAACGTATATGAACAAGGGATTGATAGAAAATAGAAAGCGGCAAGTTAGGTGAAGCAATTACTGTCTCAGCATCTTTTTCCGACTCATCTAGATATTCAATAGCAGAGTCAATACTTCCAAAATGATATTCTAATATTCCCTGTAAAAAATTTATAGTAAAAAATCCATTTCTATCCTTTCTCTCTTTAAGAATAGGAAGACTTTTTTCTGGACTAAAAATTTTTCCATTCAGACTTGCGGGAAATTCTTGTTTGCCTGTAAAATTATAGATGTACTGATAAAACATTTTGAAATAAGGCAATCGATTTGATTGATTCAAATTATCAAGTACCTTATCATAAATTTCCATTTCTATTTCTAAATTTCTTAACTCTTTCCCTACAAGCATAGAATGTAAACAGTAGAGATAACAGCCAATACCCGCATATTCTAAATCACCCGTTTCTAGACTAATTTTATATCCTTCGAGCAGTGAATCTAACGTACTTCGCAAAGACTCTTTCCAGAAATGAACAAAGCCATTATAGACCGTAATTGTTTTGCCTTTAAATTCTGCTGATGGCACTTTCCCGAGTAAACTCATACCCAGCTTTCCAAACTCATAACCCGAAGTAATATCATTTAAGACACCACAATAAATTAGCGCCAGAGTTGTGTAAGCAAAGGAAGACGCTAAGGTAAATCCTTGTTTGGCGGTAATAGAGACCTGCTTAAATACTAAAATTGGTAAAAGATTGGGCGAATTACTGTAAGCCGGCGAGGAGGCAACAGAGAGTATCTCCATAATTGCAAGGGATGTTGGATTTTCTAACTTAGGAAGATTTCCGAGGTCTTCCATTTTTTTACCAGCGAGTGTCAGTTTGGTTTTAATTAATTCAGATATAACAGATAACTGTGACGGAAACGGAGATGTATTCACACCTAACTCTTTCAAAATTTCCACAGCGCGATGAATTGCTTCAATACCTAGTCCCGACGATACATAAAAAGTAATTAACACTTTGTATGTTTTTACTTTTTCTAAAGGGTATCTTGCTAGAGATAATGATAATTTTGCGTAGGAATGCATTTTATCCATTTGCCCGAGTAACCATGAACTCTCAGATGCCTCTGTATTAAAAGCTAGATTTAATAACAATATTTCTTCCGAACCTGTTACTTGTTTTAGTAAATCAATTCCTTTCTCAAAATAAACTAAAGCCGCTTCGTAAGCTCCAGAAAGTTTTGCTCGCCTGCCGGTCTCTAAATTTAACTTTGCCAGTTCGAGTTTCTCTAATTCCGTTTCAAATAATTCAGAGCCGTAATTCAAATGGTGAATAATCTCGAATATCCTCTCGAGCCTTTCTTCCTTTGTCATTTTCGCGAAGTACATCTTTCCAATTTTATGATGAAGATTTTTTTTAGTAACTTCTTTTATCAGGCTGTAAGCAGACTGCTGAACCCTATCATGAATAAAATTAATTTCTAAATCAAATTCGTTCGGAAAATCATCATTACCCTTGGACATTAAAATAATTTTGTATTCGCCAATCGGGATGAGAAGATTTTTCTGGATTGCTTGCCAGAGTATACTAAAAGACTCTTTTAAATCTTTCTCTAAAATTAATGCAAGCATTCGCAAAGAAAAACGATTTCCTAAACAAGATGCAATTTGCAAAGAGAAAACAGCTTCAGTCGAAAGCTCTCGTATTTTTTCGGTCATGAGAATAACGACATTATCTGTAATTTTTTCATACAGAATTTTATCAAAGTCCCACTTCCATTCAGGATGATTAGAATTACTGTAATCGAAATAAATTAAATTTTTCTCATAGAGAGATTTCAAAAATTGATTCACAAAAAAAGGATTTCCAGATGTTTTGGAAAAAATTAATTCGGCTAATTCAGTAATATCCGCTTCTGACTTATACAATGTTTCAGAAACCAGCAACTTAATATCCCCAATTTTTAAGTTATCTACCAATATGGTTTCAATATTTGCCCCTTTCTCTTTTGACTCTGAAAGTAAAATAGAAAAAGGATGTCCGGGGGTAATTTCATTATTCCTGTAAGCACCGATAAAAAGTAAATGTTTTATATCACTATCGTTGAATAGAATTTTAATAAGCCCGAGTGATCCAGAGTCAACCCATTGTAAATCGTCAATGAATAGTACAACTGGATTTGTATTATTACAAATAGCTAAAATAAATTTTTTAAACACATAAAATAATCTATTTTGCGCCTGTGATGCATCTAATTCATCTATGTTTTCTAATTTTCCTGTGATAAGTTCTAAATCGGGGATAATTTCGAGTAATACTCTACCCATTCCGCCAAGCGCTTCTAGAATTTCTACTTTTTTAGAAGAAATAAAATCTTTATTTTCAGAAAGTAAAAAAGAAATATACGAATTAAATGCTTTATTAAACGCATAATACGGAATACTCTTTTGGAATTGATCAAATTTACCTGATATATAATACGTTTTTACACCCGGAAAATTTTTTAGGATTTTAAATAGTTCGTGGACTAACGCAGATTTGCCTGCTCCCGAAAGTCCTTCGATTAATACACTGGTTTTATTTCCTTCGAATGCATTTGTATAGGCATCAAACAGTTGAATAATATCCTCTTGCCGACCAAATAATTTTTGAGGAATTTGAAAGCTTGAAGAAAAATCATTTTTCGCAATTTCAAATTTTTCGACTGTACCACTTGTTAATAATGAATTTAAACATTTTTCTAAATCGTATTTTAGTCCAAGAGCTGACTGGTATCTTGCTTCTCCAATTTTTTCTAACAACTTATTTATTATTTCAGAGATTACCTCCGGCAAATTAGGATTAACCGTGCTCGGATCCAGTGGATAAGTAGCAATATGCGCATGAACAATTTCGAGAGGATCACTTGAAGTAAATGGAATAGTACCGCAGAAAAGTTCATACAATGTGATTCCAAGTGAATACAAATCAGATCTATGATCTATATGACGATTCATTCGACCTGTTTGCTCAGGAGAAATATAGGCTAAAGTACCCTCTAATTTATCTGGATTATCTAAGGAAAATGACTTTAGAGAAATACGCTCAGAGATTCCAAAATCTATAATTTTCATTTCCCCCGTTTCAGGGTTTAACACTAGATTAGCCGGATTAATATCTTTATGAATCACTCCGCTTGAATGAATCTGAGAGAGTGCTGATGCGGCAGAAATTCCTATCTTTAATATTTCTGGTAGAGTGAATTTTCTTTCGTTTAACAAAGAACGAATCGACTTACCTCCAAAATCTTCCTGAACAAGAGCAAAGGTATCCTCTTTTTCTATAAGTTCGTAGACTTGAATAATATAAGGTTTACCCTCGAAGGATTTTAAAATTTCGTATTCATTGCGAAGTAGTGCCTTTTCTCTAGGATTTACACTATCCCACTTTAGAACTTTACAAATAATAGGTCTATTATGAGAATCTAATCCTTTCCATAAAATATAATTAGAGTTCTCATTTAACTGCTCTAATATCTGATAACCAGAGATTGACCCCATATAAAATCCTAAAAACCAGTTTTAAGATTGAATGATAGTAAGAATTAAATGTAAACTAAAAAAAATTTAAATATTTGTTCTTATAAGTACTTTGTCGATTTTTACCCCGTCCATATCGAGGATTTCTAGTTCGAAGTTTTTCCATTTGAATTTCTCGCCTTCTTTCGGGATATGCATGAGTTCATTTAAAATCAGTCCGCTAATGGTATTTATTTCATAACTATGAACTAGTTCATCTAAACCAAAATAAATCAAAAAGTCATGAAGCGGATAATGACCATCCACCAACCAAGTCCCGTCTTCTCGTTTTTCCAGTTTTAATTCATACTGGTTAAATTCCGACACATTTCCAACTAGAGCTTTTAGTATATTGTCGAGGGTAACAATTCCTTGAAGCATTCCATATTCATCGGTCACCAGCGCATAATGCACATTTGTCTTTTTGAATTTTTCAAGTGCCTTATAAGCGGAAGTATTTTCTGTGATATAAATTGGCTCTTGTAAGAGACGTTTCAATTGAAAATCATCTTTATCTATATCTATAAATAAATGAATTAATCGAACGACACCCACAATATCATCTGGATTTTTTTCATAAACTGGATAAATAGAATGCATATCCTCCGAGATAGTTTTTTTTATTTCTGATTTTGAAAAACCTAATTCTAAAAATGTCATTGAACTTCGGTGTGTCATAAGAGAGCTTACTTTTCTATCTCCGATGTAAAATACTCTTTCTAGAATATCCTGCTCAATCTTTTGAATTTCACCATCCTTAGTTCCTTCTCGGATAATAGCTCTTATCTCCTCTTCTGTGACTTTATTATCAGAAGAAGGAGTAATTTTAAGAACTTTTAAAATCATCTCAGTTGTTACGGTAAGTAACCAAATAAAGGGAGCAGTGACAATCGAAATCAGCTTCATTGGTTGTGACATGAGTTTGGCAATGCTTTCCGGATAAGTTAATCCGATTCTTTTAGGAACCAACTCTCCTAGAACCAGAGAAAAAAAAGTGATTGAGACTAATATGATGCTAACCGCAATTGTGTGAGCATAATCTTGCAAAAATGAAATTTCTAAAATTTTTACTTCTAAGTCTTTGGTTATATTTTCCCCGCTGAACATCCCAGTCAAAATTCCTATCAGAGTAATTCCAATTTGCACTGTAGATAGAAATCGGTTCGGAGAACTAGAAAGTTCAAGTGCGACTTTCGCCCCCTTATTTCCTTTTTTAGAAGCAGACTCTAAACGATTTTTCTTTGCTGACACAAGAGAAATTTCCGACATCGAAAATATTCCATTGAGCAAGATTAGAATTAAAATTACAAGTATTTCCATTGTGTAGTTATTATTTCTTGCAAACTAGTCATTTCTTGTATATAAAAATTCTAATGTAATTTATTTTGACAAGAGAGTTTTATTCGGAACTATCCCTTGTTGGTTTACGGAAAATTCTGGTTTGATTTTTTTTACGAAGTACATTCGAATATTTCCTTTGTTCTTTGCATTTACTTCTCCTCTAAATTCGCAATCAAAGAAATCTTTTATTAACTCAAAAGTACTTTCGGAAATATTTACTTCCCCAGTATTTCCAGAACTTTCCATCCTACTTGCCGTGTTTACAGTATCACCCCAGATGTCATAAGCAAATTTATTTTCGCCAATAACTCCAGCAATCACAGGACCTGAGTGAATTCCTAGTCTAAGTTCCCAGTAATCAATTCCCAATTCTGACTTGAGTAGTTTGATTTCTTTCATTAGCCGCTGAATCTCTAGTGCGGCTAATACACAATCTACTGCATGAGATTTATTTTCAGTAGGAATCCCACCCGCACACATATAACTATCGCCTATCGTTTTTAATTTTTCTAAATTGTTTCTTCTTATAATAGAATCAAATTGACTAAAACAAATATCTAGTTCTCGAATGAGTTCTGTCGGGCTCATTTTTTCGGCTATACTCGTAAATCCTTTAAAGTCAGTAAAAAGTATACTCGCAGAAGAAAAATAAACCGGTGTAACCACACCTTTTTCTTTTAATTCTTGAATTGCTTTTTCTGGTAAAATATTTCCGAGTAAGTCATCTGCTTTTTTTCGTTCCGAATGCAAAGCACTCTCCGTCGCCGCGGTAATCTTATGCATTTCGTTAATGAGGATAACGGTTACAAAAATAATCATAAATACATTCAAGTAATTTCTCTCTGGTAGAAAACTAAGACGAGAAAAATCAATAACATGGTAGCTCACTATCGTAATCACTAAGAACAAGGTAATATTCAACATAGATAAAATTTTTAATTTACCCTGCGACTCATCACAAAACATTAGCACTTGTAAATAACATGCCAGAAAAATAAAATGAGAATCTATCTTCGGACCAAAACTTAAGGCGAACAGGGTAGTAAAAAGAGGAGAGATCAAAAGGTAAATTTTTAAGGATAATTCATAGTATCCTTTCGATACCATATAAATCATCCAAACAAAAAATGAAGTAGCAAGAACTTGGTAGACTAATTGTGTTAAAGCTATTGGCTTTATTTCATCTATCCTAGATTTTTCTAATGATAAAAAAATAAAGCTTACTACACCAATTTGGAAAATTAGAAAAATGCAATTTAAACTAAAAAGAACAAAAATAATTCTATTAAATAAAATTCTTCTTTTGAATTTAATTAAATCATCTTTCGATTCTTTAATCCCTAGATTACTTATTGTTTGCCAAAGGTTTGTTAGCATTGTATTTCCTCACCTTCAATGGCAGTTTATCTCATAGGCTTACGATGACTAAAGCTTATTTAAAATATAATATCAAATTTGTTCGACAAACTTTCGAAGACCTAACTTTTCAGCGACTTCAATGACTCTTTTATCAAAACTATAAAAGGATATTTTAGATGCCCCTATCCGATCTTTGAAATAAATTGCCGTAGCCACATGAATTGCATCCAAGGATCGGCAATCTGCAATTTCTTTTTTTAATTCGATTATTTTATGAATGTCATCGTCAATATTCAACAGGTTACATTCAAGAAGAAATTCTTTAATCTTTTTTTCTTTAATAGAGAGCCACTTAGAGCCAAACTTTTTTTGATTTGCCTTATTATAACGCCTAACTACTATTAAACTCTCAATCCCAGTTAAGATAGATGTAACTTTCTCTCCCGTTGTATTCCAAATTTCCATTGCCCTATCGTACAATTCATCTTCTAAAAGGAGCGATAGAATTATACTAGTCTCTATATAATAAACCATAGTAGCTCACTTACGCAGATGCGCCAGCACTTCCCATGCTGGACTGGGGATGCTGACACCTAACGGTGAGTTTGCCGCCGCAGGCTGTTAGTTTTGTTAATTCATTAGAAATTATTTTCATTTTTCCTTAATATCAAATTTTTGTAACCCGACTACTTATCTTCCTTAGCTTTTTGGTAGATCGACCACCAGTCTTTTTGTTTTACTTTTTTTCCGCCGGCTGATTTTTTACCTATACCCATAGACTTTCTTTTAGCTGGGATCATTTTTTTCTCTGAGATAAGTTTTGCAAAAACCCTCTTAACATTACTATCATCAGGATTATTAGGTTCTAGGAATTTTAATTCTGCTACGACTTTATTATGTTCAGTAATAAGGATATTTTCTCCTTTTTTTACTAAATCTATATATTGGCTTAAATGCGTTTTTAATTCACGAATACCGACGGATAACATATATAATATATGACCATTGTAGTCATATTTGTCAAGACTTTTTGGTTGACTAAATTTTAAGCTAAATATTATTTATTTGAGTATGTAAAACTCTAAGGAGGATAAACCTTGAAAATAGTCGCCTTAATTTATCTATGCGTTTCGGCGTTTACTCTTCTTTATTCGCTAACTTTAAAAACCAATGAAAAAAATCAAAATCCAACTCCCCTTCTCTCGCAAAAAAGAAGTACATCGTCTACGCGGAAAATTAGAACAAGAAAGTTTTCCTAGGATACAAATGTTTTTACTTGTATCTATTACAAGTGGTGCTGCATTTTTAACTTCGTATACTCTACTTCATATACTTGGACTTACCTCTTTATGGATGAGATATTTTTTAGTTTGCGTAGCGGCTTACGGTGTTTTTCTGCTGCTTCTATGGCTTTGGCTTAGAACTAGATTGGAAGATTTTTCAGATATAGGGGAAATTTCTGATTTGCCTGGCTTAAGTCTTGGTAATTCCACTTCAGAGATTTTGGGCAGTGGTGGAAATTTCGGAGGAGGCGGGGCAAGTGGCTCTTTCGATGAAGCTCCTCCGGTTCCAGCCGGTTTAGGTTTGATTAGTAAAGGAGAAAATCCAGTTGTGGAAGCACTTGGAACTGCTGGAGAAGCGGAAGAGTTTGCTTTGCCGCTCATTGTTCTAATATTAATTGTGACGGTAGTTTTATCGGCTGCTTTTGTGGTTTATTCTGCACCGATTCTATTTGCCGAGTTATTGGTTGACTCTCTACTTGCAGCAGGTCTCTACAAAAAAATGAAAACTGTAGACACACAACACTGGATGACCACCGCAATCAAACATACCATACTACCTTTCGTAATCACTACTATCGTATCGGTTACTGCTGGATATGCGCTACAGGCATTCGAACCAAAGGCTAATTCTATTGGAGATATTATTCGTGTGATTAATCAATGAACTCGTGTCCCATTTTCGATTAATGTTCTTTCTCAATCGGCACTTCGATACGCGACTTTTTAGGTTACAAAATCTTTTTCATTCACACGCTACTTCCACCCGCTATCGCCCTTCAGCCAAGCTATGACCGAACTCTATACTTATACAAAGACCGGTCATCGCTTGGCGGTTGGTGAGCGTCAAGCGAAAGGGTGGAAATGATTGCTTCTTAGCAATCGTATCGAATGTGCCAAATTACGATTATCCCCACTTTCTAAACTCTGCCAATGTCGACGTCTTTATGCGCAAATATGCAACAGTATCTTCCTGATTAAGAAATGATTCCAATCGCATTCATTGACTCGATCCATCTTTGTATAGAGCAAAATCCTACCACCCACCCCCTCCGCCTCCACCTGAACTACTAGAACTTGAAGAGGACGAAGAACTACTAGATGGCGGCGAATAACTAGACTCACTAGAAAAATTACTCATATCATCCCAAGATGCAGAATATCCCGCACCACCGAATACACCACCCACAATAGAGCCAATAGATTCAGAAGAAACATCCGATGAGGATGAAGAATTTTCATTTGTAGTAAAATCAGAATTAGCCTCATTTATACTTTGGGATATATTTTGGAAAGATTCTGGCAGTAAATAAGCACAGTCTCCTTTTTTGTCGTTTCGGTATTTCACACTGAACGCGAGGTCCAAGGCAGGAATATAAGGTGCCCATTCTAAAACAATATCACACTTATTATCGGACAGTAATTTACTATGAAAAAAGTTTTTGAGTGATAATGCTTGTAGGCTAATATTTATTTGCCTTAAAGAATGATGCGGTGAGTAGCGGTAAAGATGCCGTAACCCTAGGATGATAGAAATAATCACAATCCCGCATTGGAATAAAAGACTTAATTCGAGTATCCAGAGATAACAAATAGCAAACACAATAGCAGGAATCAACGAACGATAGTAACGAGTGTAAAAATATTTTTTTCTATTATGATCTAAATCAAAGAATCCATAATATGTATCTTCCAAAAAGCTCACGAATAGAGAAAACAAAAAACTCACAAATACTGAAAATGTTACCACTCCTCCAGCGATCCCATTCTCGGAAAAAATTGGATCTAAAAAATTCAAGTATAAAATTATAACGGTTATACAGGAACCAAAGAAGAATACAATTAACAAAAACGTTCTTTCCATGATCCAGGATAGGAAATCAAATACACGACTTTCTTTTTCTGGAATTAGAATTCCTTTTTGCTCTAATTCTTTCTCTACTCTAAATTGAATCGAATCGAAAAGAGAGAAGGATGTACCTTCTTTTTTATAATGCTCTTTTATTTCTTCCGAGGTAACACTTGATTTGCCTTCTAATAATAATTCTCTTAGAATATTTTGATCTCTTTGTTGAAATTCAGAAAATGGAACAAGTCTCTCTATAGTTACGTTTTCCTTTTTAGTTAGACGGATTTTATTTTCAGTTACAAGTCGTGTCATCCAGGCTTGTACAAGCCCACTTTCGGAAAGAATTGCAATTTGTTCGGGAGTAAAATCTCCTAAAATTGTTTTAAATTCTTCCCAGTTTTGTATTTCCTGGGGACTAACAAAAACTCCCTTTTGATTACAAAAAAGATAAAATAGAAATTGGAAAATCGCAAGTGAAATGGGAATTAAAAATAAAACCAAGACCCGATAACTCAATCTTTTAAAAATAGATTCGGGTAATTCAGAAGTATCCTCTCCATTGAATTTAAACTTAACTTCTTGGACAAATCCATTTCCGGGTAAAATATTTTCCGTGTCGAAGGCTAATTTTGGTATGTCGGAAGATGTATTTATCCAAACAGGATCCCAGGTTAAATCTAGGTGGAATTTTTGAATAATACCATCCCTGTCGGAGAACGCAAAATCATGGTTTAACCCAAACTCTCCATTCCAGTTTCGACTAAGAATTCCTTCGTATCTAAATCGAATGCGGTATTGTATGATTTTATTTTCGAAGGGTGGATCAGTAATATGCCTTGATCTCCACCTGAGATGTTTATCAGCTTTGTAATAGGCATAATGATCAATTAAATCAATATCACCTTCTTTTAAGGAAACCCATTCGCCCGATTCCGATTTTCGCTCTATTCCTTGGAAAATTAGGTTTTGTCCATAAGAAATTCGAAAGTCTCTATACCCACCATTCCAATCCCCATCAAAGCGGATACTTTGGATTTCCTCTACATCGAGAAATCCTTCTCTTGTAATATGCGCATTTACCTCAATTTTTTTCCAGTCTAAGGATTTAGCGGTTAATGGAAATATTGCGATGAATAGAATTAGGCATAAAACTTTCTCAATTTTGTAATACATAACATTTTCCGTATTAAGTTTTTGTAAGGAAGTAGTATAAAATAATACGAGAAGTTTTAATTCAACCTGATATTCATCAGCTTATTTTAAGAAAGTTCTTCGGGAGGAGGTGAATTTTCTTTTGCTTTTAGTTTTGCATCGCGTTTCATTTTCCAACTTTCTAGTTTTACAGAAATAAAGAATTGAAACATATTGTATACTTTATCAAGTCTGTATGGATGAGTAAAAATCCGCCAAAGCCATGTTAGCCCACGGAGCTGAAAGTAGTCAGGGGCTTTTTTGATTTTTCCGGAGAGAGTATCGAAATTTCCCCATGCACCGATTACGATTGATTTGCCGAAGTAACCAGTGTTATTTTCAATCCAAATTTCTTGTCTAGGAAAATCCATTCCGATAAAAATAATATCCGGGTTGGTTTTGCGAATTGCTTCTTTTACCATTAATTCACGTGCATCATTCAAATGTCCTGAATGCCTTCCTACGATTCGAATTTCTGGAAAGTGGCGAATAAGGTTAAAAAAAAGTTTTTCGATAATATCTTCTTTGCTTCCCAAAAAGAAAAGAGTAAGTTCTTTTTTTTCAGAATAACGAATTAAATCCATCATGAGGCTAATAACGGATATTCTCTCTTTGAGTTCAAATCCAAGTTGACTGGAAGCCCAGCTAAGCCCACCACCTTCCGCTAAAACTAAACTAGCTTTTTTCGCAATGCGGTTTAGCTTTTTATTGGGTCTCATGGACATGAGACGAATAGGATCTAGAAATAAAATATGATGAAATGTTTCTTTTTTCTTGTGAAAATCTAAAATATGAGCGATTGCCTCGTCCCTACTGATATTATCAATTTCCACGCCTAGGACTGATAGTTTATCGCGGTGCGAAATATCTATATTTTGGTATTCAAGGACATAATCTCGTTCTTCTTTAGAGGAATTATGTGTAATTTCTTTCGGATCTTTCATACTATTAAGATTCTCAAACAGGATGAAGAGACTTGCGTATAAAGTCAACAATCTTTATCAGACTTTTTTCATTTGCCATCATACTTATAGAAGCTGGGGTTATTTTAAAAAAATTTCCAAGTGTGAAAAAGTTTTCAGAATTAATCCCACCAATTGGAACTAAGGGAATACTGGTTTGATTTAATGCTAACTCTAAATTGCGAACACCTAGTGGCGGAGTGTTTGTTTTTTTTGTATTCGTAGGAAAAATTGGACCAAAACCAGAATAATCCCAAAGGGTTTGATCTAAATTTCGTAAATCTTCTAAACTATGAGAAGAAGTTCCTTTTAAAATAGTTTTCGCATTTTTCAATAGAGCTTTCTGTGAAGTTGATAGTGAGGCAAAATCTTCTTTGCCTATATGAATTCCAAAAGCGTTTATCTCTAGAGCAAACTCCCAGAAATCGTTTATAATGATTTTCGAGTTTGGGAAAATCGTCCTTAGGTGATTGTAAAGAGCTTTGTATTCAGACAGAGAAATGGATTTCGCTCGAAGTTGAAAGAAAGAAATACAATCAGGAAAATTTTCCCAAAGTCGAATCAAATCTTCGAGTAAAATATTTTGAGTATTACAAAAATCCAAATCTAAGATCGGATACAGTTTGGCATTGTTGAAAAAAATTTTGGCGTTCAGTATTAGCCGCCACCTACGAATTTGATGATTTCGATTTTATCCTCTTCTGCTAAATGAGTTTTGTCCCATTTTTCTCGTTCTAGAATTTCACCATTTCTTTCGATCGCTACCGTTCCCGGGTTGATCCGCAGAATTTTTAAATAATCCGTAACCGTTTTTGCGCTGACAGAAGTTAGCTCTATGTTCTTTCCATTGACTTTCATAAACTTCCTATTTTTGATAATTGACATCTTTTAGAATAATTAAAATATGAAACTATGAATCGATTCGTCAAATTTTTATTTATTTTATTTATACCTTTTTTGCTTATAAACTGCCCAAAGTATGAAGACAATACTCTTAAAAACGCACTTGTGCTGTTCTCTTTAAATTGCAAGGGCGGTTCTACTACAGCCTGTTATTCTGCATGTAATCCACAATGTGGTGTTGCAGAAGGAGCTGCGGTTACTACCGATAAACTCTCTTGTTTAAATAGTTGCCAGTCTTCCTGTGCTTCTGATTGCAATTTAAGTAGCACTATACTTTTATATTTAGCAAGCCATCCAATTAAAAAGTGAAAACTTTCGTTGTTGTGAGGCTAAATCTAAATAGCCCCATTAAAAAATAATCTAGGCAATTTACTCCTAGGTTTTAAATGGGGCTAATCGTTGTTACTCTTCTATAATCGTAACTGTTTCCATAATTACTTTTTCAACAGGAACATCTTGAAATCCTGTTTTTACTTCGGAAATTTTTAATACTAAATCTGCACCTTCTATAACATGACCAAATACAGCATGTTTATTGTCTAAGTATCCATTATCGCGTACATTGATAAAAAATTGAGAGCCACCAGTATTCGGTCCAGCGTTTGCCATAGAAATGGTAAGCTTTTCATTTTTTAAATCAGGATGAAACTCATCTTTAATTTTATAACCAGGACCACCGGTTCCATTTCCTTTTGGACATCCACCTTGAATCATAAAATTTTTAATGATACGATGAAAAACTAATCCATTGTAAAACCCATCTTTCGCAAGTTTGATAAAATTGCCTGCTGTAATAGGAGCTTTGTCTACTGCAAGCTCAAGAGTAAAACTTCCTTGATTGGTTTTGAAAATTGCTTTTGTCATTTTAACCTCAGTAAATTCCAAAGATGAAAAAAGACGCTCTAACTCAAGAAAAATAAATATATTAAAGCGAGACTTTGGCGAATCTAAAGAATTGGAAAAATCAGCCTTTCTGTAAATATGGCAGTATGGCACTCAGCTTAAAAGAAGAAACGGCACGAAGGAGAACCTTCGCAATCATCGCTCACCCCGATGCGGGTAAAACAACCCTGACTGAAAAATTACTTCTCTATGGAGGAGCAATTCAACTTGCTGGAGCAGTAAAAGCTCGTAAAGATAAAAAGTCCGCCACCTCCGATTGGATGGCAATGGAAAAAGAGCGGGGTATCTCGATTACCTCAGCAGCCCTACAGTTTGAATACAAAGACTTTGTTTTAAATTTACTCGATACTCCCGGTCACGAAGACTTCTCCGAAGACACTTACCGCACGCTGATTGCTGCGGATACTGCCGTTATGGTGCTCGATGCAGGGAAGGGGGTCGAAACTCAGACTAGGAAGCTATTCAAAGTTTGCCGCGATCGTGGAATTCCAATTATTACATTTATTAATAAAATGGACAGACCTACAAAAGATTTATTCGCACTTCTAGATGAAATCGAAGAAGTCCTTGGTATCACTGCGGTTCCTGTTGTTTGGCCTATCGGAACAGGTCCTGATTTTAAAGGGGTTTATAACCGCGAAGAAAAGCAAGTCAACCTCTTCCAAAAAACTCCAGGCGGTGCATACCAAGCTCCAGTCCAACTTAGTGGGATAAATGATAGTAGCCTCGAAGAGCAAATTGATTCTGATATTTTAAAACAATTTCGAGAAGAAATTGACTTAATTGACAATGGAATTTCTCCTTTTAATGATAAAGATTTTTTAGATGGGGTAATCACACCTGTGTTCTTTGGTTCTGCGGTGAATAATTTCGGGATTCAATTATTTCTAGATCACTTTTTAAAGCTCGCTCCCCCTCCTGTCCATATTGCATTGCGAGAAGGTGGAGAACTCGATCCAATCAATTCTCCCTTTAGTTGTTTCGTTTTTAAGGTTCAGGCTAATATGAATAAGGTGCATAGAGATCGGATTGCATTTGTTCGTATTTGTTCAGGAAAGTTTGAGCGTGGAACAACTGTTAACCACGAGCGATTGGATAAACCAATTAAACTAGCTTCCTCCTTCGCTTTCTTTGGGCAAGATAGAAATACTATTGATGAAGCTTATCCGGGTGACATTATCGGGCTTGTAAATCCGGGAACTTACAAGATCGGCGATATTCTTGCTTCTGGTCCAATTCCTAAATTAAAACCACTTCCCGTTTTCGCTCCCGAAATGTTTGCGACTGTTTCCTGCCCTGATAGTATGTCTCTCAAAAGTTTTAAGAAAGGTATAGAACAATTATCCGAAGAAGGAATTTTACACCTGTTTACCTCTCGAACCATTGGTAGCGGTTACCCGATCATTGGCGCTCTTGGAAATCTACAGTTTGAAGTTTTCCAAAGAAGACTACAAGATGAATACAACGCAAAAAGTAACATTACTCCACTTCCATACAGCGCCTGTCGTTGGGTTAAAAAAGAAGATATGACAAAAATTCCAAGTTCTACAAATCAAATTTTTGATCGAGATGGTAGAATGGCTGTCCTTTTCGAATCCGACTGGGAACTCAATTACTTCAAAAAAAATAATTCAGAGATCGAGCTTTTAGATGTCCCCGAAGTATAGAGTAGGAAATGGAATTGATTTTCATAAACTTGCGTTAGACGCCACTCGCCCGCTTATTCTAGGTGGATACACTATCGAAAGCGAATGGTCGCTCGTTGGTCATTCAGACGCCGACATCGTATTACACGCGTTATCCGATGCTATCCTTGGCGCACTCGGGCTTGGTGATATCGGACAATACTTTCCTGACACTGATAAGTCTTTAAAGAATATGGACTCCGCTATTATTTTGAATAAATGCCTTGCGTTAATGAAGGAAAGAGGTTACGCCTTATTAAACGTTGATAATACCATTGTTGGAGAGAAACCTAAGATTGCCCCTCATCGTTTACAAATTATTTCTTCTTTGAGCAAACTCCTTAGTATCCCCGAAGACCAAGTCTCCGTAAAAGCTACAACTACCGAAAAAATGGGTGCCCTTGGTCGCTCCGAAGGTCTTGCTGTTTTTAGCTCTGTGATGTTGGAATTCTTGGGTTTTTAGTTTTAAACTAGGCTTGGACTTAATAACTTGGCGTTACGCGGTTATTTTGTATTTGGCGCATACTTCGAATGATTCCCTTACCTCTTCCGACTAGGGCGTCAAGGTTTCCCTCTTGTCATTTTTTAAGCCTCAGTATCTTTAAATGTTTCTCTTAATCCTTCTAAAATCAATCGCAAACTTTTTCGCGTCTTTGATAATATCTTCAATCGTCATATCTTCAAAAAGAGTTTGTCTCCATTCAGTATAATCAAATTTTTCTCGATTGATAATGGATATGAATTTTTCAGCTTCTATAATATCCATGTATTTGAATAAAACCTGAAATCCTAAAGACCGAATTTCTGTATCTGTTCTCATTTGGTTTTTTTGATTTTCTTAACAGTAGTCTTTTTTTTAGAAGGAGGATTTTGTTCATTATAATATTTCATTGCCTTGTCACTAAGTTCATCCAAGCTCATATCTTCAAAAAGGTTTTCTCTCCATTTTGTATAATCAAATTTTTCTCTCTGAATAATGGAAATAAATCTTTCTACATCTACAAGATTTAATTTTTTTCGCAAGACATCGTATGCTTTTAATTTTAATTCTGTATCTGTAATCATTGGTTTTCTCCTATTATCTTAATAAATTGAATTGGATCAACAATTGTTATTTTCTTAATATTCTTACCTTTTTGCAATACTTTATCATCGGTCGTAATAAAATATTCACAATTTCCTTCAATAGCACACGCAATATGAAGGGAGTCTTTTCTCTTGATTCCTAATTTCAGGAACAAACTAGAATTTTCTTTTACTTTTCTATTTTCAACGATCGTCTCTAGTGCAATAATTTTCCATTCTAAAATTTGCTTTACCTTTTCTTCAAATGGATTCACCGAGTTTTCGTATTCGAGTATATATGACCAGATTAATTCTATCCTGCCAAGTCTAATTTCTTCTTGAATATATAGTTTCGCCTCTGCTTCTAGCTTTACACGAATTTGACTTTTATCATCAAACGGTCTATTAAAACAACAATTATCTAGGTAAACACGCATTAGACTCTCCTTTTATTTACTATACTGCCTTGGATTACAGTGATACCGCATATCAAAATCTCCGCATTGTTTTTCTGATTTTAAAATATGTTTCATATCAAAATTTTTCGATTCGATTTTATCGATGGCAGATAGGACATTAACAGTAAACCAGAGGTTGGGATAGACTATTCATATACAAAGAAATAAGACAAGAAAAATAAATTTAGAGATAAAATATAACAAAAATCACAAGTGGTTTGATTTGTCATCTTTAAGAATAATCTACTTCTAACCTGAAAGCCTTTCAATCAAAGTCCACATACAATTAGCAATAGACCGATTTTCTTTCTTAGCCTTGTTCTCTATCTGATAGTTACCAAATGATACAACGTCCAATACTTGTTTCATTGAGCTACTTGAACTTACAAAAGTTTTACAAGTAGCGAATCATCGCTATATACCGTCATCTGAAAGTGATATTCTTCGTGTTTGCGATACACTTAGTATTGGGGTAAACTGTCCTCTAAACTATCCTGTAAACCGCCTCAAAAAAAAATTCTAGGCGGTTTACAGGAATCTTTACCCCACAGTTTGATCTACTATTTAGTGTATCCGTAATATATACAAATTGCGAACAAATCATTCAATCTTTAAAGCAAAAGTCATCGAAGCAATTGATGGCGATATATTTCGAGGAGAAGTCAATCTTGGTTTTGAAGTTCGCATAACACGCAGTTTTCGCGTTTATGGAATTGATACACCGGAGATTTTTCGTCCTAAGTCTGGTCTCGGGTGTAAAACTAATCGGAGTTCTAATCTCTCTTTAATTTGACATATATCCATCAAAAAAGGCACTATACTAAAACACCTTTCGAATTTTGAAATAAAGCTTTTCTTTTGGTGTTTGGTAAAATAAAGATTAATGAGGAAAAATTTATGCAGACAATAATTAATTTATATAGAGAGAAGTTTAGCAAGAAGGAAAAAATTTCAGTTGTAACATGTTACGATGCCTCTTTTGCAAAGATAATTTCTGAAACCGAGATGGATTCCATTTTAGTTGGAGATTCTTTAGGAATGGTTATCCAAGGGCATAATAGCACTTTGCCGGTCACGCTTGAGGAAATGATTTATCATACGAAAGCGGTTAAGAGGGGAGCACCAAATAAATTTATTATATGTGATTTACCGTTTTTGAGTTATCAGGTTTCGGTCGAACAGGGAGTATCCGCAGGAGGAATTGCAATTAAGGAAACTAGTTGTGATGCAGTAAAATTAGAAGGGGCAAGTGAAATAGCTTTGCAGACGATTCGGCAATTGACAGAGATGGGAGTTCCAGTCATGGGGCATCTCGGTCTTACCCCCCAGTCTTATCAAGTGCTGGGAGGTTACAAGGTGCAAGGAAAAGATGAAAAGACTGCGGAAAAAATTTTGAAGGATGCAATTGCTTTGGAGAAAGCGGGAGTTTTTTCGATAGTTCTGGAAATGCTTCCTGAATCACTTGGGGAAAAAATTACGAATGCGCTTACTATTCCTACGATTGGAATTGGCGCGGGACGATATACGAGTGGGCAAGTTTTGGTGATTAACGACTTACTCGGAGTAAACGCTGATTTTAAACCCAAGTTTTTAAAAAGGTTTGCGGATTTAAATTCAGTAGTAAAACAAGCGTTAGGCAATTATGACAAGGAAGTAAAAAACGGAAGTTTTCCTAGTGAGGAAAATATTTTTAGATAATCTCAGTTTTTTTGGTTTGGGAGCGGATTAATTTACCTGAAAATAGAGAGTGAGAAAAGTCATAACTTTTATCATTAAAAAATATTGCAATTAAACTTAGATTTTCATTCTATGATCGTAACGTTATTTTTAGAACAGTAAAAAAAAGAAGGTGTATATGGCAAAAAGTCCAATTCTAGATTATATAAGAGAAAAAATAAATCATAATTCGCCTGATCTAACTTCAGAATGTAAAATCGTTACGATTTCGCGCGAGTACGGATGCCCCGGCATTCCAGTGGCAAATAAAGTAGCGAAAGCTCTCTCAGGAAAAACAGAATGGGCGGTTGTTGATAAACAAATTATTCGACAGGCAGCGGAAGAATTTGATATTCCCCCTAAACTTCTGGATGAAATTGCAAAATCTAAACCGAAAGGTGTTTTCGAAGAACTCTTTCTTGCCTTTTCCGATATTCATTTACCAAGTGATGTTAAGATCAAAAAAACAATTGCTCGCATTCTTCGAACAGTCGCCTTACATGGAAATGTAGTAATTTTAGGACGTGGAGGTGTTGTTCTTGCGCGTGATATAAAAAAATCTATTCATATCCATCTTCATGCTTCAACATCTTGGAGAATTCCGAGAGTCAAAGTTTTAGAAAATTTATCTTCTGATGCAGAGGCTATCGGTAGAATAAATGTAGTGGATAATGAGCGTATATTTCTCCGAAATTATTTTGCTGGCGAGAATTTGAATTCAAATATATTTGATGTCAGTTTTAATTGTGAATATTTAAGTGAAGATGAAATAGTGCAAGCTATTTTAAAACTCACAGAGATTAGGGGATTTTGAAAACTGATTCCTAAATTAAACTTTTACTTTTTACTTGTATTATGTGTTTCTTGTTTATGTGATACAAGATTAGCTCGTTCAAACACATATCAGTTAGATTTACCCGTAATTCCTTTTACTGAATTTATAAAAGAAGAAGGAATTAGTAATAAACTGATTGGCATTCCAAGGGTTAATTCCATTAATTCTCTCATTCTTCATCACACAGATACTAAGTCCAAAGAAGAATATATTCGTGATTCGATAACTTCTGGTTTTCTAGTTCATTTTATTGTTGGTAAGGATACAAAGTATTATGGCTGGTCGGCTAATCCGTATTTGACCCTAAAGGCAGTCCCTAAGATGGATGAAGTAACTTTACATGTTTCAGTGGAAGGTACAGAGGAAGAAATTTTACGCAATCCGAAACAACTTGAGGCTACAGGCAAACTTCTAAAAAAACTTTCCACTGATTTAGAAATTCCATTTCACAATGAAAATATAAATTCTAAGTCGGGAGTATTTACACATACACAAGCTAAGAAAAAATACGGAAATTTTGTGGATTTAAAAGAATGTGGATCGGAAAAAATCCTGAGGCAAATACTTTTAGCCTTCGGTGGACAATATTTTTCTGAAGAAAATTGGGTTGGTCGATATGAGAAAGATTGGGTTTCTAGACGAGAGCGAAATGATAATAAGCTAAAGCCAGAACCAGATTTTGATCGGGGACGGGGAATCACTACTCAGAAAAAAATAGAATTAAAAGAGTTAGAGACCGATCAACAAGGATTTACCCCAGAGAAATTTAGATTGAAGTATGTTTTTAAACAAAAGATTAAACCGGAATGTATAGTTCTACATTTTACTGCAATCGCTAGCTTCGTTATATCTCAGGAAACCTTAGAAAAAAGGAAGTTAGCCGCGAGCATCATGGTGGATAAAGATGCGAAAGCATACCAGTTGTTAGACGAACTAGACGATATGGCGCAGGCTGCTACAGGAACCAATCAGAATTGTATTCAAATTGAAATCGTTGGAAAGAATATGGACGAGTTACTCGCCAATCAAAAGCAAACTGAAAAAGTATCACGGCTTGTGAAAGAGTTAGCTGAATTTTATAAAGTCCCTTTGACTAACCATAAAATTCAAGACTTAAAAGGAATCTATTCTCATACACAAGCAAAAAAAAAATACGGTGGCTCGGTTGCTCTTTACGGAAAAGACTTTGATCCGGGTGAGCCTTACATGAAAAAAATCATCGAATCCATTGGCGGGAAATACTATCCAGAGCCAGAATGGTTCGAACGTAGCAGTGATGACTGGACAATGCTAAGTGCTGATTTTCAACCTTAGATTTCAAAATTAATTTTAAATTTCTCCTAACGTAATACATTTGAATTGACAAAGATTTTAAAGAATTCATACTACGATTAGTTTTTTTAAGCTGAGTTTAAAATTGTATGAATAACACTAATAAAGACAAAAAGTATATCTTACTTGTCGATGACGAAGTTATTTTTGCAAATGCACTTTCCAAAAAAATTCAGGCAATGGGTTACGATGTAATTCTTCGTTTTTCTGGCGAAGAGGCTGTAGACTTAATTAAAAAAAAAGTAAAAGTAAATCTAGTTTTATTAGACTTAGATTTAGGAACTGGGATTGACGGAGCCGAAACCGCTCGAGAAATTTTAAAGTTACAAAACCTACCTATTCTGTTTCACACTTCTCATTTCGAACAAGAAATGGTTGAGCGGGTAAATAATATTAAGCGTTATGGATACATCATCAAAAATACAGGTGATTTTGTTTTACAGTCTTCTCTTGAAATGGCTTTAAATTTATTTGAAGTTAACCAAAGATTTGAAGGTAAAGAGCAATTATCCAATGATTCGAATCTCATTCAAACAAAAAGCCAAGGTGAAGAATTGGGTTCTCATGAACTTCAGATTATTGAGTCTAGAAATTTTCTTTCCTCGATCGTTGAAAATATCCCTAATATGATTTTTATTAAACAAGTAAAAGACTTACGTTTCGTGCTTTTTAATCGAGCCGGCGAGCATTTACTAGGTTATGATCGAAAAGACTTACTTGGAAAAAATGATTATGATTTTTTCCCAAAAGAGCAAGCTGATTTTTTTACAGAAAAAGATAGAGATGTTTTATCTCGCAAAGAACAAATCGATGTTAAAGAAGAGGAAATTTCAACTCCTAGCGGTTTACGCGTATTACATACTAAGAAGATTCCCATACTCGGAAAAAATGGAGAACCTGAATACCTATTAGGAATTTCAGAAGATATTACAGAACGAATCGAGTCAGAAAAAAAGATAAAAGAGAGCATAGCACGTTATGATCGTTTAACTCAAACTGTACCTGGAGTTTTATACGATTATGTTTTACATAAAGATGGTCGAAGTGAAATGCTTTTTATGAGTTCAAAAAGTTTAGAAATTTTTGAGACAGAGCCAGAACTACTCATGAAAGATATGAGTTTGATTTGGGGTATGATACACCCCGATGATTTGGAGAGATTACAGAATGAGAATCTAACTGCCAATCAATCCGCAACGAATTTTAGCTCTGAGGTTCGAATTATTACACCTTCAGGAAAAGAAAAATGGATTCAAATTAATTCTAGACCAAATCCAGTAGCAAACCCATCAGAGCCAGCAATTTGGAGTGGATTTATAATTGATGTGACTAATCGTATATTAGCCAAAGAAAAAATAAAATCCTTGCTGCAAGAAAAAGAACTTTTACTAAAAGAAGTTCATCATCGAATCAAAAATAATATGCTTACTATTACAAGTTTGCTTTTTCTACAATCAGAAACTCTTACTGACCCTGCTGCGATAGCCGCCTTAAACGATGCTAGTAGTCGAATTCAAAGTATGGTAGTGCTCTATGATAAACTTTATCGTTCCACCGACTTTAAAGAACTTTCTGTTCGCGAATATATTTCCCCTTTGATAGAAGAAATTATTAATAATTTTCCGAACCATAAAATTGTCACAATTAAGAAATCTATTGATGATTTTATTTTGCCCACTTCTACTTTATTTCCAATTGGAATTATGATCAATGAAATTCTCACGAATGCAATGAAATACGCTTTTGTCGGAAGAGACCAAGGAACGTTAACTATTCATATTCAAAAAGTTACGGATAGTATTTTATTTTGCATCCATGATGATGGAGTTGGATTTTCTGATTCCAAACAAATGGAGTCATACAGTGGATTTGGTTTACAATTGGTAAAACTTTTAGCAAAACAAATTCGTGGAAAAATTAAAACGGAAATGGAAAACGGGACTAAGTTTACTCTGGAATTTCCTGTAAAATAAAATCTAACAAATTGATTGACAGTCTTAGCGTGAACTCTAGGGTATAGTTATGGATATAAGAGATTATTTCGAAACTAAAATTTCTAACTTTAACGGGAACAACAAAGTAATTGGAGTTCTAAAAAACGGCGAAGAAGTCGTTGTAGCATTTGAAATACCTGGACTCAATTCAGACCAAGTGCAGGATTTTTCTACTGGAATGATTTTTAATATTTCCCAGTTCAAGGAATTCAAAAATTATTCAGAAAAATTTATCTATAGCAAAACAAAAAACCACCATATAAAACATAACGGTTCTTATATTCATGGTGGTCAAAATGTAAAGCGGTGGGCAACTAAATAAAGTCTGCTTTTTTAAAAACGGGATACATCTGAACTCCAGAAGCGAGTAATGACTCGTATCCCCCTTCTTCCCTATCCAGTATACAAATTCCAGATTCTACTTTTATTCCCGCTCGTCTAAGTGCTTCGACTGCTTTTAGAGTGGAACCACCTGTTGTAATTACGTCATCAACTACAAGGCAGGATTTTACTTTATCAACTTGTCCTTCGATTTCCTTTTTTGTTCCATGGTCTTTTGTTTCCTTGCGAACGATTAGCGGATAAACAATCTTACCTTGCTTAAAATATTCTAAGCTCAAAGAATAACTAATCGGATCTGCACCCAGTGTTAACCCTCCGATTGATTCTGGTTGTATTCCTAAAACTTTCGGTATATGCTCATTAACCACATAGTCTGCGAAAAGAGAAAGTCTGTCCGGAACGAGGATAATTTCTTTACAATTAAAATAATGATGCGATTTTTTGCCGGATGCAAGAGTAAATTCTTGGTCCGAGTAGCGATAAACGTAGGTTTTGATTAATTTATGCAATTCATCTTTTTTATTCATAGGGAAATACTTTTATACTAGGCAAAGAAGTCGAGTAAGAATTGGTTATTGGATTTTAAAGCTGACCGGAATTTGTAAAATTGTATTTTCTGGGAGAGTAAAATTCCAGTCTGTTATTACACGACGAAATTCTTCTTCGAAAATTTTATACCTACAAGGACGAATGATTTTGATTTGAGATGCTTTTTTTTGAGAGTCGATTACAATACTCCATTCACATTCTGATTCCAATCCATCTTCGAGTGCTTGTGGCGGATAAGAAATTTTATTTCGGATTTTACTTATTTCTTCTGATACAGTACCTTCAAGACTAGAATTTTTTTCTGTCTGTGGATTTTGATTCATTCCCTCCGCTCGATTTGCAAATACAAACGAAATAAAACTAGTTGTCCCTTTTTGAATTTCAATCTTATTTATGTCGTCTTGGCTATCATCACCCCATAGAGAGAGGAAGAGGAAAATCGAAGCATATAGCATTATTGAAGTATAAAAAGAGGATTTTAAATCCATAATCTTTTCTCGGTGCTCATCGGTGGTAATCCTTAAATTTCCCTTGACAGTAAAAATTGCAACCAATAAATGAATGTAGACTCCAATGAAAATATTCAGGCGGCTTTTATCCTATTCATTGAAATATAAATATCGTTTTGTAGCAGGAATTCTTTTTGCTATACTAACGGCACTTATCAATGCATCTTCCATCACGATTTTAATTCCACTTTTTGATGCACTTGGCTCTGAGAAAAAAACAGATTTCCATTTAGATTATACTATTCCTGAATACCATATTCTGATTAAAGAAAAAATGTTCGGACGAAAGTCACTAGATGGTTTAGAAAAAATAAAACGTCTCATCATCGTTTTGAAATTTCGCGTGAACAAAAAAATCCGAAATATGGATTCGACAGAAATAGTCTGGACGATTTGTAAACTGATTGTTCCACTTTATGTTCTAAAGATGATTTGCTTTTTGCTTTCTGTTTATTGTATTGCAACAAGCGGGTATAATGCGGTACGAGATCTCCGGCAGGAGTTATTCGACAAAGTCCAGACCCTTCCACTAACGTATTTTTACAAAGAAAAAACCGGTCTTTTGATGAGTCGTATTATCAATGATGCTGAAATTGTTGCTGCGGTTATTTCTAGTAACCTACGAGATGCTATCATCAATTTCTTTTACGTAATCACACACTTGGTAGTACTCCTGTATTTAAATACAGAATTACTTTTAATTGCTTCTGTGACCGTTCCCATTATTATTTATCCAGTAACTTTGTTTACTAAAAAGATTTCTAAATCTACTTCTAAGTTTCAAGAAAGAATGGCTGACCTAAATGCAAATGTCCAAGAAATGATTTCAGGTATCCGCGTTATCCGCAGTTTTTCAATGGAAAATTATGAATTGGAAAAATTCAATGACATCAATACTAAATTATCTCATAGAAATTTTAAAGGACAATTTTATTTACAGGTTGCACCTGGGCTAGTGGAACTAACGTCTTCTCTTGTAGTTTTGGGTTTTTTTGCGATTGGCGCAAAATTAATATTTAACGGTAGTTTTACTCAGGGTGAGTTTATGGCATTTTTACTTACTCTTTTATTTTTACTTCGTCCTCTTACTCAGCTTTCGCAAATGTTTGGTAAAATAACACAGGCGAATATTTCTGGGGAAAGAATTTTTGAAATCATTGACAAAGAAAATGCAGAATCCCATGAAGAAGAATCTAAGATCCATGTTACAACTTTAAAGGATTCTATACAGTTTAAAAATGTTCATTTTCAATATCCGGAAACAAACAATGACGTATTACACGGTATTAGCCTCGATGTAAAAATTGGTGACACAATTGCTTTTGTTGGCTCCAGTGGAAGCGGCAAATCTACATTAATGGATTTAATTCCTAGGTTCTATAATTTATCTGTGGGGGAAATTACATTAGATGGTGTCAATATCAAAGAATATAATTTGCATGATCTAAGAAGAAAAATAGGAATTGTCACTCAGAATATATTTTTATTCCACGGAACTGTAGCCGAAAATATAGCTTATGGTCGCCCGAATTCTAACTTGAGTGAAATCATTGAAGCGGCTAAACTTGCGAATGCGCATGAATTTATAATGGAAATGGAATTCGGTTACAATAGTATTCTTGGAGTCCGTGGTCTCAATCTTTCCGGTGGGCAAAGGCAGAGACTTGTAATTGCAAGGGCATTACTCCGTAACCCGGAAATTTTAATTTTAGATGAAGCAACTAGTGCGTTAGACGCTCAAACAGAAAAACTAGTTGGCGACGCACTCGACAGGCTTTTCAAAAACAGAACTACTTTTATCATCGCACACCGGCTATCTACCATTCGCCGCATTCCGAAAATTGTAGTCATGGATAGCGGGCAAATAGCAGAAATCGGTGATCACGAATCCTTAATTGCTCAAAATGGACTCTATGCAAAACTTTACGAAAGCCAATTCGTACCTACTCAAGTCTGATTTTTAGCGGCTAATCTTTAATTTCCCTTGCGAGTTAACCAGAACATCCAACTAAAAAATAACATTGATAAAAAATCATTTAACCCGTAAACGGTATAAAACATTCCGGCAAATAAGTCTTTTGCGTAAAGTAGAGTTAAGTCGTTATTCTGAAACCAAATAACCCAAGTGATTACATAAATTAATTTTTCTACTGTAAATAGTAAGGAAAGCCAGGGAACGGATTCGTAACTATTCATCACAGAAATATAGGCAAATCCCCAAACTATAATCATGAGTTGCCCGAAGTTTGACATCACAACAGGGCTTGCTTCCGCCATTGCAGTGTTTGTAAAAAATTTTGAGAAAAAAAGAATTCCTCCCACGTTTGCAACTCCTGCTAATAAAAACCCAATCCTAAAAATATTCATTTTACGTTCCTCTTTGATTTAGATGGATAACGTTTCACCAGAAAGTCAAGCCAGAATTCAAGTCCATATTGTTACCTATCCTTTTCAATTTCTTTATTTTTGGTTATTAAGGAGCAAACATGCCTGCAAAGTAAAAAATCCTTTTAAAGATTTGTAAAAATACCGCTACCTTCTAGCCTAGAACTACGCTATGATAGAAGTTCAACATTTAAGTAAACATTTCAAAATCAAAAAAAGAAAGCCAGGTATTCTCGGCTCCATCGTATCTCTAGTTCACTCCGAAGTAGAATATCTAAAAGCTGTAGATGATATATCATTCTCTATAAAACCAGGAGAACTTGTTGGATACATTGGACAAAATGGAGCAGGAAAATCCACGACGATTAAAATGCTAACCGGAATTCTAACTCCGACCGAAGGAAAAATTCAAGTCAATGGATTAGATCCGTCTCGTGATAGAAAGTTTAACGCGCGGCAAATCGGTGTTGTGTTCGGGCAGAGAAGTCAACTCTGGATGGATTTGCCTGTAGAAGAATCATTTGATTTACTCCGCTCAATTTATAAAATTGATGCAAAGGTCTACAAACAAAAATTAGATTTCTTTTTTGAACTACTTGGTTTAGATGAATTCTTTAACCAACAAGCGCGCAAACTTTCGCTTGGACAGAGAATGAAAGCAGACTTAGCGGCAAGCCTTTTACACTCCCCATCTGTTTTATTTTTAGATGAGCCTACCATTGGACTTGATTTACTTGTAAAAGAAAAAGTGCGTGAGTTCATTCGAAAAATCAACACAGAGGAGAAAGTCACCATTATCCTCACAACTCATGACATCCAAGATATAGAATTTCTTGCACAGAGAATTATCATCATCGAAAAAGGAAAAAAAGAATACGATGGAGATATTGCGAGTTTTAATAGACTTCTAGGAAATGATTCGATTGTAAATATCCATTTCGTAAATCCTGTAAAAAATTTAGAACTTCCAAAGCCGTTTGCAATCAAAGAAAAAATTTCAGACCAACAGTATTCCCTTAATCTTCCTGACAATGAACCATTATCTGGACTACTAGAAGTATTACAGAAAAAAGGTTTGCAGATCCAAGAGATTAACAGGCATAAACCGGACTTAGGTTTTGCAGTCAAGAAGATGTATGCAAAAACGGGGGAAGTATGACTTATTTAAAATTCATCTCCAAAGCATTTCAAAGATCCATTGCCTACAAATTGGAGTATTACACTGGACTCATGAATGCTTTTTTATACATCTTTATTTTTACATCAGTCTGGCAGACAGTTGCAAAAGAAAGCCCTGGGGCACTTGGAACATGGAGTGGGGAAACGCTCGTTAGCTACGCAATTCTTTCTACATTAATCAAAGTCTCTTTTGGAAGAAATGAATCTCTTTTGACAAACAAAATCAAAACCGGCGACATTGTTTATGACATTTTAAAACCATACAATTTTGTGATGATGTACTTTGCTGATAGTTTTGGAGTAAGCCTTTTTCAGCTTTTCGCAAGAGCAATTCCACTTTTGATTTTCTCTCTCGTTTTCTTTGGAATCATTCCGAGTGTAACAACTATTAGCCTATTGCAATTTATTCCAGTTTACTTCATGTCTTTTATTCTATTTATTTTGTTTGGATTTATGATTTCTTCACTTGCATTTTTCTTTACGGAAGTGTTTAGTTTTATGATTTTATACAGTGCCCTTGTGACTTTGCTTTCTGGTTCTGTAATTCCAGTGAATTTGTTTCCAGATTATTTAATTAAAATCATTTCTTGGAGTCCTTTTCCTTATCTCTATTACTATCCGACGACAGTACTAATTGGAACACCCATTCAAATGAGTTATGAGGAATTACTACTTCGGTATATGTTCGAACTAATGATTGTAGGAAGTATTACGTTTACAATTTACTTTTCCGGAAAACGCAAACTAGAATTTGCAGGAGGCTAATATGAATATGGCGCAAACTAAAAATATCCGAGAAGAAAATACATTAGGCGAAACTCTCTACATCTACCTTAGAATTGCGACCGCCTCTATCAAGTCCAGAATGGAATACCGCGCTAGTTTTTTGATTTTTCTATTTACGCTTTTAACTTTTTACGCCGCACAGATTTCTACGATTGGAATCGTAATCACTCGTTTTAAAACAATCGGTGGTTGGTCAATGGGAGAGATGGCATTTTTATATAGTCTCCTCATTTTATCACAGGGGATAGTCACATTTATCTTCTCCGGCATTTTAGAATTTAGCGCTTATGTCAGGGACGGAACCTTTGACCGGTTTTTAGTTCGACCTCTTTCTCCTCTTTCGCAAGTCATCATGGGGGGATTTGAGATTACGGGGTTTGCTCATATTATCCTCGGATTTTTAACCTTCTTCATGGCAAATAGCTTGATTGAAGTTCATTGGAATTTTACGAACGCACTTGTTTTTGTAGCAGTAGTAATTGGTGGAGCATTGATTTTAGGTTCTATTCGAATCATCATCGCGGCTATTGCATTTTATGCGGTCAATACAAATTCACTAGTGCATCTGTTTGTTTTTTCCTCACGCGAATTTTTACTGTATCCGCTCAATATTTATAGCGGTGGTCTCAAGTTTTTACTTACCTTTATAGTTCCACTTGCTTTTATCAATTTTTATCCTGCTCATTATTTTCTAAACAAATCAGGTGAAAACCTATTTCATCCTATGTTTGTATTTGGCACTTTACCAATTGGAGTTGTAATGATTTTATTTTCTTTGTGGTTTTGGGGAAAGGGTCAGAATGCGTATGAGTCCGCCGGTGGATAATAGGAATTTTACTCTACAGATTGATTTGCAGGTTCTTACGGTGAATCATGAGAATCCTCTATAAAAACCTTCTTTTATCCAAAAATGAGATTCAAACGGGGCTGTGTAAAAGCAAAGATTTTGGTTTCCAGAATGCTTCAAAACGCCACTTCTCTGAGTCTCTGTGGCTAATGCTTTTACACAGTCCCATTAAAAGTGGTATTTAGAAAGGAAGACTTTACAGTCTTCCTTTCTTCGTATTTTGTAATTCTTTTACGGTATCAATAGTAGGGGAAAGCCAATCGTCTAATAGTGGTAATGCGCCACCGGGTTTGGCTTTAAATACCATATCTTTATTGTAATTGGCGATTTCTGTAGTGAGACCAATTTTTCTAGCAACTTCAATTGCTTTCCAATAATGCTTTAAAGCTTGTGCAGAATTTCCTTTTCGTTCATACACCGCACCTATATTGTTATAAACAGCGATTAACACGTTGTATATCTCTTGGTGTGCACTTTCCTCTGGAGTAGGTCTTGCAATCGCAGATTCTTTATCTTCGAAGTCCTCTTTGATTTTGATATAATTTCCAAGACTAGCATTGAGTTGCTCTAAGTTGTAAAAAGCATTTGCGCGTCCTATCATAACATTTGAGTTAAGATATGTATCGTCTTCACTAAGATTAGACCACTCATTTAAGGCAGCCTCAAAATCAGAGCGCATATATTCAATCCAACCTTTATAATAGTAAAGTTCTCTTTTAAGTTTAGGATCTTTTAGATTTAAACGAAGGGCAAGATCAAATTTCTGCATTGCGTTGTTTAAATTTTTACGACGATTACTTTCTTCTTCGGATAATTGTGATAAGCTCTTATCTGGATAAACTTTTCTATCTGGGAATTCAGAAATTTTTCCGTCTTTAGAAATTAGGGAAGATTCCATGAACACAATTTTTCCTTCATCAAAGAAAATTCTTCCCGGATCTCCGTTTAACAGTGTTTCATCCTCTTCTCGGTTTCCGTAGTAATCTCTATATGCCAGATAACGCTTTTTTGCATTTTCTAATAAATCAATACTTTCCGAATAATTATTAACCCTCATATAATGTTCACCCATTTCCATCACTGCTAAATAATGAGCGGGATCATAACTTGCGGCAAATTCAAATTGTTTGAGTGCTTGAATAGATTCACCTTTGTTAATTAAAAATCTTCCTCGTTGATAATATCCTTCAGCAAATTCATCACCTTTTACATCTTCTCCATCTTCCCCTTTTTCTGTCTTAAAAAACGCTTTGTCTAGAAGATGTTGTACATTATCCTCCAAGTCCATATTTGTAACTTGGTCTTCAGGGTTAATATTGTATTTGATACGAACTTCAGATGCATTTAAATCAATATAAAAAGAAGCTAATTTCGCTAAAACAAACAAAGAAAGATCCCCTTCTATACCGATGGCATTTCGAACCTGTCTGTGGTGATTTAGAACAAATTGTGGATTCTGATCTCCTTTCCACATTTCAATGTAATTACTCAAAAGTCCGCCATGACCAATTGGATTATTTGGAAATTTCTCTACGATTTTATTATAGTAAAACACAGACTTAGCAAAATTCTTTTGGTTATAATAAATCTTCGCTAAACCAGCAGTAGCCTCAACATTGTTTTCATCTTCTCCATCTGTGAATACTTCTTTAAAATAGGCAACTGCAAGGTTATCATTCTTATATTTGCTAGTAACTCCCAGGGTTCTTTCTCCAAAAGGGTTCACATTAGAGCTTTTATTCTCTACGTTCAGATTAGGCGGACTTCCCTTTGTGAATAAGTTAGCGATATTCGAGTGAAATTTTCCTAAATTAATATAGGTTGGGTTGTCATGAATATTTTTTTCTAACCTTGCAACAATATACGCACCAGCAACTTTGATTTTTCTTTCTACCTTCTTTTTCCCTGAGCCGGAAATCAATACCATATATTCGCTTTCAGGAACTACCCGACCTCCGAGAGGTAAACGATCATTATTCCAAGGTGTCTTAGAGGATAATTCAATGTACGGAACCTCAGTTCTTTCTGTCCATTTTTCCATTTTGCCATTATTCTCTAATCCAAAATCAGGTTCTACTCTTCCAAAAAGTTTTTCGAAAGCTTGCTCGTATTCACCGATTTTTCCATAAGCGATGCCTGTTTTATTTAAATACTCTAAACTATTTGGCTCAATGCTTTCCCCTTTGGCAAATGATGCTTTTGCGTCGAGCAATGCTTTGGTTTTTTCAGATGATTCCTTTACGCTACCAGCTTTTTTAATGTATTCAATTCCTTCTTTATAATGTCTTGCTGCTTGGAATGGACGAATCACATATTTGTAAGTACTAATTAGACCTGTAACTAATAAAATAGCTGCCGCAGCAACAAGAGCCGTTCTCTTAATAAGCTCTCTTCTTCTTAACTCACCTTCTTTAGTATAAATTTCTTTTGTGGCTATTACTGGTATACCGCGCTCAGAATACGCACCGGATTTATCATAAAGCTCAACTTCGTAGCCAAGTTTTTCTGTTAAGTAAGCAGCAATATCTTCTGGTTTTTGAGAAGCTTTAATAAGTTCAACTAATTCGCGTTGTTCGTGTTTTGGAAGTTTGTCATTTGTAATAACATCAATGACTGTGCGTTTTAGTTTTGGCGGATACTTTAGAATTTCCTGTTGGATAACAGCAAGGTCTTCATCACTTAAATCTTCTTCAGCAGCTGCCTCTTCTTCCTGCGCAAGGCTATCTAGGTCTTCATCTAAACTATCATAACTAGACTCTGTCCCTCCACCTACTTCATCAATGGCTCCTAAGGAACTACTAGTATCTCCGTTAGATCCCAAATCATCAAAAGAAGAACCATAATCATCAGAGACTGAATCAAAATCATGACCTAGAGCGGTAGATTGCTGTAAGTCGGCAAATGGGTCATCATCCACACCAGACGAGTCGAATGAAGAAATATCACCTGTATTTTGATCTCCAAAGTTATCAAATGAATCAGTAGAAGCTGAATCATCAAACCCGGCTATGTCATCCGAATCTCCGAAAGATTCCGAATCACCAGTTCCCATCGACGAAAAAGGATCATTAGAGCTAGAAGTTTGTGTTGTTCCTAAATCATCGTCTAATCCACCAAATGGATCATCCTCAGTAGAAGAGGAAGTATCACCCAAACTTGAAAAAGGATCATTATCGTCTAACTCAGATTTGCCCCCAATAGCAGAGAAAGGATCATCAGAATTAGAAGTTTGCGCTGTTCCTAAATCATCGCCTAATTCACCAAATGGATCATCCTCGCCAAATCCAGCGGTTGAGTCTTCTGATTTTGTAGAGCCAGATTCCATGTCTGCAAATGGATCCTCATCTGAGGCAAGATTAGATGGAACTATATCTGCAAATGGATCTGTATCCATTGCACTAGGAGTAGTACTTTTTGTGAAAGCATTGCCTGCATCGGCAAAAGGATCATTTTCCTCTGTTGTAGTTCCTACACTAGAACTATCTTCATCAAATCCATCAAATGGGTCTGAATCTTGCGTTTCAGATGCGTTTTCGAATGGAGAATCTTCTTCGGTTCCTAAATTTGAAAACGGGTCAGTTTCAGCCTCCGTTGTAGTAGTTCCTACGGAATCATCAGCCTCAAATCCGAATGGGTCATTAACGGAGGAATCCTCTGTGTTAATGGAATCACCGAATGGGTCTGAGTCTTCGCTAGTAGAAGAACCAAATGGATCTTCATTGACTGGTTGGTCTGAACCAAAGGGATCTTCTGTTCCAAAAGAATCAGCCTCATCTAGAGCGTCACTTTTCGAAATATCCTGGGAGGTTTCCTTTCTAGAGGGAATAGTTTGTCCGGCAATTAGATCGGGTGCATCGTTTAAAAGTTCATCAATATCAATATCATTCTCGTCAAAGTATTTCATTTGAGGAGGAGTGATATCGGAGGTAGGCAGGGAGTCGGGTGAAATTTCTATTCCACCATCTACGGGACCAGAATCTATTGGAGTTTCATCTCTAAAATCATCCTTATCAGGAATTAATTCAGGAAGTCCCTTAATCTTTCGAAGCACTCGCGACATAGGGTTGAGTGTTTCATTTCTAATGGGATCTTTATCTAGAGGAGATAAAATCTCTGCGATTTTGCTGGTTTCGTCTTTGGTTAACTTTGCCATATTATTTCTATTTCAAGAGAGTCAGTATTAGTATCGGAAAAGGTAGACATTTCGCTATAATATTTCTCGAAGTCTTCCCAAGTTAAAAAAAAATTACGTTTTTTAAAGCTATAAGTTCGAAAATAAATATAACTAGCCTAAGTTCCAATGTGAGGAATATTCATGTTCGAAACAAAAGAACTCAGGTATAATAAATAAAGATATACCATGTCCAAAAACAAAAAGAAAGTAAAAATCATCCGAAAAAAAACATCTCGGAAAAAATATCTATTTTTATTTCTATTCTTATCTCTATTCGGATTTAGTGTAATTGGTCAAGACACTGTTGATTGGATTGGATCTTATTCTAGCAAGGAACTTGAAGGCTCGGAAGAAAAAGTTACGAATAGTAAAATTTATTTCTACTGGCAGATCGCAAGTTTAAAAAGAGCCGTTCCCCCAAGATATATCAAAATGATTGATATCGATGCGTATACCAAACGTGGGAAGTTTCTCAATTCAGGAATTCTATTTACATATAATGGGTTAAAGAATTCAGAAGTTTCTATTTGCGGAAATTTTTCTTCTTGGAGATGTACTCCCATGACCAAGAATAAATATGGAATTTTTCATGTTCTAGTTCCAACTGATTTTAAAGATAGAAAAGACCAATCAGTATTATCCTACGAATACAAATTTAAAGTTGATAACTTATTTGATTACGATATTGAAAATATGAATCGCCATTCCGATGGAGCGGGTTCGTATTACTCCGAGTATACCCTTGAGCATATTGATTTCGAAAAACAAGTTTCTGCAAGAGTAATTTCTGAAGAAATGGTAGAAGATTTAGACTTCATAACAGTCGAATTTCAAATTTACCAACCCAAAGCATCAGTGATTTCTCTCGTAGGAGATTTTAACCAATGGAATCCAGAACACGATTATCTCCACAAAGATCGTAATGGGATTTTTAAACTCCGCAAAAAACTTCGTCCGGGTGAGTATCTTTACAACTACATAGTAGACGGCGAAAAAATCCTAGACACCTACAACGCAGAAACTCGCTACCGAGGGGAAACTGACGAGTTATCCTCCTATCTAAAAGTAATCGACGACAAAATTTCCTCCCTTTAATACAACCAAGCTAACTGCAATTTATTTGGGCGTTGCGCGCTATTTTAGTTTTGTAAAACCTAACTTTGATGTTGTTTTACTTCCTCGGCTAATGCGCCGGGCTACTACGGGCTTCGCTAATCGTATCCACCCATCGTGAACCCCCCACTAAATAACGATCATATTTATCCGAACCATGCGTTTTAATAATTAAAAACTTACAATCCTTTAACCTCGACTCAACAAACCTCTTCGTCGCTAAACCTTGACCTGTCCCAAGTTCAGGAGCGTCTAATCCGCGTAGCCGCAGCCGTTGCTCGATAACAATTGAAAAACCCAAATCAATACGAACTTGTAGAGTATCGCCGTCAATAACTCTAAGCAAAAACGCTTTGTAGGTAAACAGCTCTTTTGTGTTAGAAGTAATTTGAAACGAATAAGACTTACCATTCTTACTAGAACTAAGAATCGAGCCTACTTTAAACTGGCTAAGATTTTCAAACCCTGTTTGGTAGACAGAAAAGCCTAGGTCAAGATGTGGAACACTGTGTTCCGAATCTAGGGAAAATTTTTGTTTTATTAACTACGCCGCATCTGCTTTCTTGTTTATTTCCTCAATCAATGAAATAATTTTATCAGCTGTCGTGTCATCAAATACATCACTGATTCCGTTCGAACTGATATCAGTAAAAGGTGGTTCAAATAACATAGCTGGGTCGATAATCCCTTTGACAATCAAGTAGTTGATGATGGTGTCCATAAATTTAATCTGCCTTGCATTTAGAGTTTGGTTCAGAAGGATTTTTCCAAATAGTTCTTTGGCAACTTTTGCGTCGAGCCCAACTATACTTCTGATAAACTTACCAAGCGGTTGTTCGCCGTAAGCCTCTACAAACTGTTTCTTCGATCCTAGACTCCCTTGATCAAAAAGCATACGCTCTAATTCTTTAATATCTGTTTGTGTAATTTGTAGATTATTTCTGATTTTATAAATAGTTGTATGATTATTATTTTCTTTGAGGTACCTTTCTACTTTTCGTTTGTAGGTATCTAGATCATTCAAATTAAAGGATAAATCATTTATCGTCCCATATCCTATTTCATCTTCAAAATTAGTATAAATGATAGGAGTAGACTCGGTATCTAGGAACTTGGCTAAATCCCTAAGTTCAATTCGTATTTTTTCTAGAGAAGGAATTTCCGCAGTTTTCCAAAAACTATCTTCTTGGATTTCGCGGATAATATCCATTTTCTCGGCAACTTTTGGGAGGTTTCCTTTTTTGCTTAATTGACCTGCTACAGACTTGACTCTTTTTACTAAGTCATCAATGGATTTTCCACCAATCTGTGTTCGTATCTGTAGATCAAATAGAATCGTATCAAATCGTTTTGTTTTTTCATCTGTATCTTTTTCTGGAACGATAGGCGCGATATTATCGAAGATTTCTTTTATGTCTAAGTCGCTCAAGTCATTCCATGCTTGTATATCTCTATACTTTTCTACAACTTGTAGATTTTGCCTAACTATAAAACTCTGTAAATCGAGTGATTGTGTTTGTTCTACAAGTCGGGTTAAGATTTGTTCTGAATATTTTTTTAATTCAGGACTTTCTTCTTTGGAGAGAATAACGGCAAGCCTCAATCTTAATTCAAAAAGTCGTTGGCTTAATGACTTTATCATATTGGTCTTAATGCCTTTGGGGTTAACGGCAAAAAACTCAAAGTTCTCGCAAAAGTCAAAGATGAGAAATTCTTTTTTGTGTTGCCCGATACCAAGTAGGTTTTTACAAAGTCTCGTCCCGCGTCCGACCATCTGCCAGAATTTTGTAAGACTCTTTACTGGTTTGTAGAAAACTAAGTTAGAAACTTCTGGGACATCTATTCCGGTATCTAGCATATCTACCGAAACTGCAATTTGCGGAAAACGTTCGTTATCCTTAAAAGATTCTAGTAAAGATTTTCTTTGTTCTTCTTGGTAGTCGATTACTCGTAAGAATTCTCCTCTGTATTGTTTGAATTGCTTGTTGAATCTATCTTCAATAAACTTAGCATGACTGTGGGAACGAGCAAATATCATTGTCTTTGCAAGTTTATCTCCACCTTCTACTTTGATTCCATTTTGCATAATATGAGATAGAATTTGGTCTACTGTATTTGCATTAAACAACCAATCATTGAGTGCATCTGATTCTATTTCTTGTTTTACCAATTCCTCTGTGATTGGATCAGAAAATTTTTCTTCGTATTCAGCTTTTTCCTCTTCGCTTAACTCGGAGTATTTAATTCCTTCTCGATGAAACTTTGTAGGCACGGATATCGCAACAGGTGGAACCAAGAAACCATCTCGCACCGCCTCGTCTAATTCATACGCAAACGTTGGATTATTCGCTTCCATTCCAAACAGTTCATACGTATCCTTACTTGTTTCCGTTTTAGGGGTTGCGGTGAGTCCAATTCTAATTCCATCAAAATATTTAAAAATAGCTTTATAACGATTGTAAACGGAGCGATGAATCTCATCGAATATAATTACATCAAAATGACCTACACCATACAAACGATTGTCTCCATCGGTTTCACCATCAATTAGATTGATTAAGGTTTGATAGGTGGAAAATACAATTCGACTACTATCATCTTCTTTTTCTTCAACCAAATTTACTCCTGGCAAATTCGGTAGACAATCATTAAAACTTTTCTTTGCTTGCTCGACGAGTGGAATTCTATCCGCAAGAAATAAAACTCTTTTTGCCCAATTAGCTTTGCTCAAAAAATCAACGATAGAAGCGGCAACTCTTGTTTTGCCTGTTCCAGTTGCCATGATGAGGAGTGCATCTCTTTGTTTTCGTTCTAATGCTTCGGATACTCGACGGATTGCTTCTTGTTGGTATGGTCTTTCGGTGATTGCTAAGTTGATTGTTTCACTAGCAAGTGACTTTTTAGAAGTTCTTCTCTGGATGAGTAACTCTAGCTCATCTTTCGTGTAAAATCCAAATACATTACGTGGCGGATAATGCGTGTCATCCCATATACCGGTCTCATAGCCGTTTGAATAAAATACTATCGGGCGTTGTCCAAAATCTCTTTCTAATCCATTTGCGTAGAGTCTAGCTTGTTCTCTTCCTGTGTCTTTGTCTTTTTTAGTTCGTTTGGCTTCCACGACAGCTAGCGGTTTGCCATTATCCCCCCAGAGAACGTAGTCAGCAAAACCGTCGCCAAGCGATTTGTCTGCCTGCGGAATACAATTTTTAATCGGATATTCTCGAACATTTTTCTCGTATGGTTCCCAACCTGCTTCTCGGAGAAGTGTATCAATGTAAATCTTTCTAGTTTCAGCTTCTGTTATATCTTTTACGACTGGCTCGGAGAGTGGTAGATAACTTTCCTTAGCCGCTTTGTATTTTTCTAATTCTTCCTTAACTTTTTTTAATTCACTCTGTTGCTCGTGAAATTTTAGTTCAAGATTTTTTAGTTCTTCTTTTGTTTTATCCTTTCCTGTTTCTCTTGGAATTAACGACTCTTCAAACGCTGGAATTTCTGGCTTCTTTTGGCTATAGACCCGAACTACCCAGGCAGTAAATCCATGTAGGAGTTTTACTACATACAGTGCCTCATTTGTCTGGATCTTTGCCTTCGTATGAACGGCGGTGTTTCCTAATTTGCGAATAAGATTTAATTGAGTAAATCTATCTCTCCCGACTAACGTTTTAAATTTTTCATCATGTAATAGGGAACTAAGAGAGTCATCATAAGGAAGTTCCAAATCAGCATCATGCTCAAAAATAAATCTTACCCAATCTTCTAGGTTCTTCCTGCAAAGCATAGCCGTATACATCGGCGCACGAAAAATATTTTTTTCTGCTTCAATAGGATCTTCTGAAAGTGCTGTCCAATTTGGTTTTAGGAAAGTAAAATTACTCATCTCTTTACTCTTTATCTGATTGGAAAGAGCGGAAGTTTACCACGGATGAACACAGATGGACACGGATGTTTTTATTGTCTGTGCGTCGAAGGGGTTTATGTCAGTTCACCTTTGAATGCTTTTTGTAGGAGCGAGTGGAATAGGTTGTTGGTGTGGGTAATGGTTGTTAGTTTATTAAAATATCTTATCTATTATATCTCGGATTCGAATTTTGCGTTTTGTTACGACGCTAAATTTTCCGTAAAGATTTTCTCCGTATTCAGAAAGAATTTTTTTGACGGCAAAAATTATTTCTTCCATGTCTTTATCTTCGTATCTAAGGAAAATAACTCCTGCTGATTCTGATTTATGAGAAAAAATCCATTCTCCAAAATCTTTGTCTTCCGTTAGAATCAAACATTCTCTTTCGTTTGCCATCACGATGATTTCAATATCTTTGATCCCACGATAGCTTTCGCGAATGGATAATACTTCATAATTCTCATTTCGCAATGACTCAATAATATAGGCATCGATATTTTCGTCTGCGATAATTCTAACTTGCAATGAGCTCTTCCTTAGAAAGCATGTCAGCCGCATAACTTAAAGCGGCATATATATCAGCCGCTTCTAAATGAGGATAGGATTGTAATAATTTTTCGATAGAATTCTTTTCTGATAGTTTACGTAAGATTAGTTCTATTGTAATTCGAGTGCCTTTGATGATTGGCTTTCCAAGCATAATTCCCGGATCAGATGTAATTCTAGTTTTATAGTCCATACTTTTTATTACTAACTAGTTTAAATAAATTGGCAAGTCATTTTTTGGAAAAAATTTAACCACGGATGAACACAGATGCACACGGATGTTTTTCTTATCAGTGCATTGAAGGGGTTTACGTCAACTCACCTTTGAATGCTTTTTGTAGTAGTGAGTGGAATAGGTTGTTGGTGTGGATAATAAAAGATTACCACCGATGGACACCGATGTTTTTATTGTCTGTGCATCGAAGAGATTTACGTCAGTTCACCTTTGAATGCTTTTTGTAGTAGCGAGTGGAATAGGTTGTTGGTGTGGGTAATGGTTGTTATTTGAACTTAGTATCTAATTGTTTTTTTACTTCTCTTCCAATCATTCCTACAAGACCTTTAGCCATAAGCGCAAGTCCTCCAACAAAAACAAAAACCCCGCATACAATAAACCAAATTGGCATCTGTTCCATAATTGACCTCTCAATATCCTTCTTTCTTTAATCCTTAAAAAACTTATTTAGAATAAATTTCAAAATGTCTATTAAAGCGACTTCTTTATTTTCCATTACATTGTCTTCGTTTTGTTCGTGACGATGGTGAGTAGATAACTTTCATTATCCTCTTGAAAATCCAGAACTTCATAGCGAGATACAATTTGGCTATTATCCAACCAATTGAATATTTCCGTTTCGGATGTCACTTACTCGTTCCTTTATACGACTTAAAAAACCTTCATAGGCATCCCATTCAATATAATCATCCCATTCTTCGAATGACTCTTTTTCGGCATTTTCAACCCGGCTTTGAAATGTTAGAAAATCAGTTTTGTATTTGTTTTTAAATATGGAAATCTTCTCTCGATAATGACTTTCTTTTGAAAGCGAATCAAGAAGCATCCAATGAATTAGAGTTTGTTTGTCAACAAGCACCATAGCATTTCTAGTAAATTTCTGTTTTTTATAATTGTCAATTAAAAAAAATTTTAAAGATTACCACTGATGAAAAGAGATGTTTTTTCTCACAGAGTCCACGGAGATCACAGAGAAAGCCTCTATACTAAAATACTCTCAGTGAACATTTCGATAAACTCAATGCACCGCTCTGTGCCCTCTGTGAGAGACCTTTTTTACGTCAGCTCACCTTTGAATGCTTTTTGTAGTAGTGAGTGGAATAGGTTGTTGGTGTGGGTAATAAAAGATTACCACCGATGCACACGGATGAACACCGATGTTTTTATTGTTAATGCATCGAAGGGATTTACGTCAACTCACCTTTGAATGCTTTTTGTAGTAGCGAGTGGAATAGGTTGTTGGTGTGGGTAATGGAAGATTAACCACGGATGAACACGGATGAACACCGATGTTTTTATTGTTAATGCGTCGAAGGGATTTATGTCAGCTCACCTTTGAATGCTTTTTGTAGGAGTGAATGAAATAGGTTGTTGGTGTGGGTAATAAAAGATTACCACCGGTGGACACGGATGAACACCGATGTTTTTATTGTTAATGCATCGAAGGGATTTACGTCAACTCACCTTTGAATGCTTTTTGTAGTAGCGAGTGGAATAGGTTGTTGGAGCAACCGGTTAACATTGATAATGCTGATTTCTGTTCATTAACTAAAGCAATTTTATCTCTAAATTTTTTTTGTAATTTCAAATCAGGAATTGGGATAGGTAACTTTTTTAAATCTCCTAAATTTAAACCTTTTACTGCTGCTCCTCGAACTAATGGTTTAACTATTCTCGAAAATGAATCAGATTTCATATACTCAAGTGCATACTCATTAATAATCTCATCATTGAAGTCTAGGCGTGCAGTATCTTGTGTAATATTTGCACCAGCCATCGAAGGCTTGACAATGCATGAACGTCCTACATGACCTCGAATAGAATATAAAATATCATTTTCTTTGAGAGTAGAACGCTTGTAAGCCGCAGCAATATCTTTTGTCGTATAATAAACTTGATCCTCTAAAATCATATTATTTTTAATATCAACTACTCGAATATATGGAACTCCATTTGGTTTTATATTTGGACCCGGCATCAGTATTCCGTATGTGATTGGGCGTTCTTTATTGATAACACTTTCAATAGTCTTCACTTCCCATCCTTTCTCATTTCTCACTGGGTCGCCGAACATTTCTATGAAGATGGACTGGGCTAGTTCGTCGTATTTTTTGAGAAGCTCGTTGTCTTTCTTGCGCAGTGCATCGGCAGTATCCAGTATCTCCGCAATCTCTTTCTGCACAGAGAGAGGAGGAAGAGGGATTCGGAGATTGCTAAGTTGTTCTGTTGTTAGATTTTTAAAAATTGCGCCTACTGCTTGTTGGCTTGTAATTTCTGTTAAACTCTCTAAATAATGATAAAGAAAAATTTTATCAATAGTATTAGATAAATTTCTAAATCCAACAAAACCGTCATGAATACAAGCATCAACATTCAATATGGCGGGCACTCCTGTTCTGCCGCTAACTGTAATTACCATATCACCCTTTTTCATTGGGCGGCTTAGCTTTGCACCCTCCTCAGTTAAGGAGTCTACTCTCGGAGTAACATACATTCCATCTCTTGTTATATCTTCTATCATTAACCGAGGAATTTTTCCGCCGTAGTATCGAGAATCACCTTTAGGTCGTGGCGAGCTACCTCTCACTATCGTGCATAAATCCCCCAACTTCACCATTTCCCATTTCATAGAATAACCACCATTAACCCCAAGCATGGATTCGACAGAGCTTGGTTGGTGAGTAGCCGCTTCCGAGCCGAACTCAATGTTGCTTCCTAAGGTCGCTACATAATGTATCGAACCACACCATGACAGTGTTTATAATTCCAAAACTCCGTGTCTCTGTGCCTCTGTGGCAAATCTTAATCCCTAAACATCGGTGCCAATCGGTGTTCTCGGTGTGCATCGGTGGTAATCTTTTAAAGTCCCATTTCATAGTGTATCACCATTAAAATATTTCCTATTTCTCCATTTTTTACCCAAAAATAGCTTGCTTTTTTCCGAAAATAAGAATAGATTCCAATTGAGCAATTTTTGTAATCCATAACCTGCACCTGTAGGGGTTGCCAGTATTGGCACGGGATACAAAAGATTGCTCTTTTTATTTCTACACATATCCATCTATTCTAAACTCACTTGCTTTTTCTTTTTCAAATCGGTTACTTTTGTTATAATAATTGCTTTTAAAATTAGGAAAATCATATAAATCTATAATCAAATTGTATTTTTCTTTTAATGCAAAGTAATATCGATTATCCTCACTGAGAATATATCGTTGCAGTGACCAAAGCATATAATCAATTATACTAAGCTCTGGAGTTGTCGAACTTGGAGTAGTTCTACAATCAAATTTAATATCCAATTTAGTTTTTCGTTTTGAATTATCTCTTTCTAATGCCTTTTCGATAGAGCGTTTTAATTTCAGCGCATCGTTTCCCTTTCGTCCCGCAAGTAGAATCTGGTAAAATACATTTTCATCATTTAGTCTATCCTTGAGCAGATGATAAATCATATCAAAATAAAATTCACTTTCTTTAGAATTATGCTTGGATTGAAATGTGCGAAGTCTCTTTCTTCCAATGACAATATATGTTTTAATTCCTTCCTGTCTTCTTAATGCTTCAATAAATTTTGTTCTAATTTCGAGTTGATCGTTCTTCGCATGTAGATACCAACCCTTTGGGTCTGTAACACATTTTAAGGAATTATATAAAGGATCGGATTTAATATTGTTTTGAAAATCATTTATAAAATTGTAAGTTTCTTCTTTGTTCTCTATTTCAATCATACCCATGAGCAAAACAGGCTTAAACCCTTCTTGACCAATCAAAAGTTTTTTATTATTAACATAGAAAGCAGCATCTCCACTTTCATCAATAAATAGATATTTTTTGGGTTTATGATGATTTGCTTTATCTATTTCCATTGTTTAATCCCAAACATCCGTGTTCATCCGTGGTAAAATCTTAAATCTCGAATCAAGTAAAGCTTTATTGACGCTAGTTTCGTTTTTCATTTTCTCTCTAGTTATTTACCTATTTTTCTATTGACTTTCCCTTTAATCCATTCGATATTGTAACCAAGCCTGCTTTATATGAACTCCGACTCCATGTCGTGGAGGGGTATCCCTCTTAGTATAAAAGCGGGCTTATTTTATTATCAGCCCCCAATGGGTTTTCCTTTGTATAATAGTTCCCATTTCCTTTATATTTCTTTGAATCATATAGGTCTATGACAAGAGATATTTTATCAATCAAATAGTCATAATACCGAGTCTCTCCCTTTTCGAAAACTCTTTGCACTGCCCAACAAAAATAGTCTGCTATATTCAAAAGCGGCTCTTTCATCTGGTTCTGAACATTAAATACAACCTTAGTCGAAACGAATTTTTCCGAATGACCAGCATTCTTTAGAAATCGAGATTCCGCCTTTTTTAGAGCAAGCTCCAAATTATTGTTCTTAGTGGACTTCCCTCTCTGTGCAATGTTTAAAACCAATTTGCCACTTAACTCAAGTTTATTTTTCAATAAATGAGATAATAAGTCCGCATAAAATTCTTCTTCCTTCGTATTGTGCTTTCTCGCAAAAATAGATAAATCTTTTCGAGCTACTATAGCTTCAAAACTACAATCTATAGATTTTATAAAATCAAAAAATACTTTTCTCACTTCCGGAATATCATCCGTGGCATGAAAATAAAACCCACCTTTCGCGATTCTTTTTTTTATGCTAGAAACTTGAAAATAAGAATCTTCTTCAATAGTCTTTTGCAATAAATTAATTTGCTTGCGAATAGGTTCCAATTCTGAGTTAAATCGAACCATTCCTAAAATAAAAGAAAGAGAAACTCCCTCTTTACCAATAATAGGAATCTTTCCTTTTCCAAAAAAAGAAGTATCTCCTGCTTCATCTAAAAAGCGGTGATCGGAATGTAATTTACTTTGATCCAAGAAAAATCCTTCCTTTAGCATAAGAAGCATTAACCACCAATCCTAATACGTTTGCATTTGTGCGCCGTGGTGTGGATTCGGCAAGCTCACCAACCAAGCAGCAGCATCCGAGCGAGAACTCAATGTTGCTTCCTAAGGTCGCAACATAATGTATCGAATCACACCATAACAGTATTTATAATTCCAACTCTCCGTGCCTCTGTGTCTCTGTGGCAAATCTTGATCGCCAAACATCGGTGCCAATCGGTGTTCTCGGTGTGCATCGGTGGTAACAATTTATTTTTCAACCCATGCCGGTAGAGATTTTTTTGTTACCAAATGATAAACTGTTTCAGGTGCAATATCAATTTGCCCCTCATCCCATGTGATGATACCATCCACAATTTTAAAACGTTTAGCATTGCTCTCATTTTCTAAATAGGAAAATACCCCCCCACGATTTAGATAACTTGACAGGTCGAGAACGCCAGAACTTAAATCTTCGAATATACAATATATTCTATAATTTTTTAAGTATCTTGCTTTTTTAATATAAGAATATTCTAACATCGATTACTCCAACGGTTGAATTTTGAATAAAGGTTTTGATTGTTTAGCTTGTTCCCAGTCTTGTTCTAATTCTTCTCTATGAAGGGAACTCCACTCAATGACAAGCCCATAAATCTACTTATTTCTGGCATGTGTGCCTCTTAGCATTTTTTAATTCTTCAAAAGTTCTTAGAAGTCTTTGCAATTTTTCTACTCGCTCTGTATATGTTAGTTTCAAATTTTCGTCCAGAAGAGTCCTATCTACATGTTTCTTGTATTCTTCTATAATCAAATCAATTGATGATGTTGTTTCTATTTGCATTGCTTAATTCCTAACCTTCGTGTTCTTCGCACGCATCATGGTTAAATAAAATTCTTGTTCATATATTATCGAATAATTCACTCATAACATCCAAACTCCCTCTTTCAAAATATTTTTACCGATAGGAAATTTCTGGTGAAACTCCCAATCCTTTTCATTCCAAATCAGACAAGAAGCTAATTTTTCGTATTTGTCTAAGATTCCATATCCAACATCATAAATGATCTCCGAAACTTCTTCATTCTTTTCATTTAACAAAACCATGAAGTCATAATCCGAATACTTCTTATTATCCCCTCTTGCTCGTGAACCGTAGAGAGCAATATTTTTAAGATAACTTGGAATTTGTTTTTTCAATTCCTCTGTAAAGTTTATAACAATATCATCTTCTTTTGGATTATACATTTCCATGGCTCCTTTATCTATTATCGTTTTCTTCGCGGTAAACTCTTACTTCTTTGTATTTGAGATTCCCGATTAAAATTCCACTCTGCGCTATGCGCCCAGCTCCTTCGCATGGGAATGACAGAACCATCGTTTGGCTAATAAGCATGAATCCAAAACATCCGTGTCTATCTGTGTTCATCCGTGGTAAAATCTTCATTTCTTCAACAACCCTTTCAATTGTTTCAGCAAGGCTAATCGTTCTTTGTCGATGGATTCGATTTGTTCGATTAAGTGGGACGGCGACGAATAAGATTTTTCCTCGTGTTCGATTTCTTTGTAGCGGTTGATGCTAAGGTCGTATTTGTTTGAGACAATTTCGGATTTTGGAACAAGGAAACTTTGGTCTGTCCTAGACCGTTTGGATTCGGCTTTTAGATGTTGGAAACGTTTTTGAATATCGGGGATGTCGCTTGTGTCGAGAGGTTGGCGTTTGTCGTCTAGGCTGAAACCGTCAGACTACATATCGTAGAACCAAACGTGGTCGGTTCCTCCGCTATTGGTTTTGGTGAAGAGGATAATGGCAGTGCTCACGCCGGCGTAGGGTTTGAATACACCGCTTGGCATACTGATTACGGCTTGGAGTTTTTGATTGTCGATTAATTCTTTTCGGATTTGTAAATGGGCGTTGCTACTACCGAACAATACACCATCGGGCACAATCACAGCGGCTCTACCGCCTAACTTCAAACCACGCAGAATTAGGGCAATGAATAAAAGCTCAGTCTTAGTGCTGTCTACAATCTTTAAAACTTTTTTGTCCACAGCACCACGGTCGAGACTTCCTTTGAAAGGAGGATTTGCAAGAATGAGAGTTGCGTCTTCGGTAAAATTGGCATTAGCCTCACTGAGTGCGTCCACGTCGATGAGATGAGGATTTTCGATACCGTGCAAGATTAGGTTCATAGCACCGATACGAATCATCGTAGGGTCAAATTCCATACCCATAAACATCTTCTCTTGGAAATGCAATTTGTGTTTTTTGTCATACAAATCGTTTTCAAAATTCCTTCGCACATACTCACTACTAGCCACTAGAAAGCCAGACGTTCCAGAAGCAGGATCACAGATGATGTCCTCGATTGTAGGTTTGACTAATTCCACCATCAGGCTAATGATATGCCGTGGAGTTCTAAACTGACCGTTTCTTCCGGCTGACGCAATTTTTCCAAGGAGATACTCGTAAACATCCCCTTTTGTGTCCCTGTCGCTCATGTCTAGATTGGAAAGCATTTCTACAACTTGAGCAAGAAGCCTCGGAGTCGGAATCATAAACGTAGCGCCTTTCATGAACTTGGAAAAAGTAGAATCTTTACTCCCTACATTTTTTAGAAAATCAAAAATTCCATCTTTCTTTCGAAACAACTCGAACATGACTTCGGGATCTGTATTTTTAAAATGACTCCAACGCAAATTGGTTTCGGAGGTTTTGTAAATCGGCTCTTCTATCGGCTTTTTAAGAGTAGCCGCTTTTTTCTCTTTCAGAGTTTGTAATTCATCAAGCCTACGCAAAAACAAAAGATAAGTCATCTGCTCAATCACAGTCAGAGGATTAGACAAACCGCCCGTCCAAAACGCTTCCCAAACTTTATCAATCTGTGATTTAATTTCACCAGTGAGCATAACTTATCCTTTATAATCTTATCGGAATTTATTCGTTGTAAGTGTATTATATATATCTCATCAACGCAAGTGAAGCCAACCCTCATCACCCGCTTCCACTTCACACCGACCCAAACTTAAAGCGGCATTGGTTAATAAATTAGAAATTTTCTTATCATAACCTCTATCCCAAAACCCCGCTCCGTGGCTATTTCTTGTTAGCCATAAGTCATGACCAAGCATATCATTTGGTATATTTTGTTTTTCAATGGCTTCTTGCACGCCATCAATTGATAAGAATTTTCTAATATCTTCGAATGCTTTAATCTTAGAATCATCAGAAAAATTTTCTATATTCATTTCATTTCTTGGAACTAACTTTGTAATTTCTTCTGACTCACCATAGAAATCCGCAATTTCTTTTTCTTCCATTTCAGACATTTGTTCTTCTTCCGTCCAAATGGCACACAGGAGATAATGCTTCATTACCTCATTAATATCGATAGTACTATTATTCTCTGGCATTTCTTTCTTAGTTGCTTTGCTTAATTATTTTTGTCACGTTTTTTAGGTCGCGGTTTGTGAACCTCGTGTTTATTGACACCTTTTCTCCATTTATCTTCTACTTTTAAGCCTATAAAATCGTTGTGATAAGTTTCAGCGTTTGCAAGTGAAATATTAGTTGTTAGCCACTTTAATCTCTTTTGAAGGTTTTTTTGCCAAGAACTGAAACCTACAAAATTTCGATCTCTTCTTATTGCATAACTCTTTTCCTTTTCGGATATTCTACTTGATTCTAACCAAAAAATAACTGCAAAGTTATTACTAAGAAAACAACTAAGAGAATTTCTAAATTCTTTTTTTAATTTATCCGATGTATTGGAAAATCCAACGATACCACTTACTGTGTCTTTAATTTTTTTGCAACTTCAACATCCCATTTTCGGTCGGCATTCTCGCTCTCGTCTAATCGTGGGTCTTTTATTTCGATTAAGTATAGTTTTTTATTTTTATCTAAAGCTAAAATATCGATACCAGAATTTTTCACTTTTTCTTCTTTATCCGTTAATCCCAAATCAAGTGCTTTATTCATATTTTCATACTCAGTGAGTTCGTCATATTTTTTTGCAAACATCCAAGTATTTTCTTCAAAGGTAAATGTTAGATATCCTTCCTCAATAGGCTTAATCATTTCTTATTACCTGTTTTATGAATAAGATTTTGCTCGTAATGATAGTATTTAGTAAATTCGTCTAAAATTGGATTACTTGTAATATCAAGTAATGTATCTCCTACTTCAATCTGAGTTGCAGAAGTTTCCGTTTCTTGTGTTAAAGAGAAGAATTTGATAGAAAAATTTTCTCCATTCTTTTTTGTTTTCTTTTCTGGAAATTCAGCTTTTAAGGAAAGCATTTGTGTAAGTAGATAATCATGAGAAGCTATAAAAATTTGTAGACCTTGCTTGGATAATTCGATTATAAAATCTGCAACACTTTTTGATAGTTCTGGATTTAGATGAGCTTCTGGTTCATCCCAAAAAAGAATACTATCTTTCGTAATAGTTCCATTGTTTATTAAATAAATAATGGATGCAATTTTTCTAAGTCCTTGCCCCACTAAGGCAGATTCTAAATCTGCACCTCCAATTTTAACATAAAAATTTCCATTGTCTTTTTTAGATACTGATGCCTTTAATTTATCCTTAATCATTTCTAGAAGATTTTTTGCGTCTTCTTCTTTAGGTCCTCTTGCTGGATTCAAGTCTAGTAAATTTGCTAACTGATAGTATGTTTCATCAAAAGAATTTTCTCGATTTTTCCAGGCAGCGGCAAATCCTTTCTGAATTGAAAGCATTTCGATAGGTGGCAAATAAATTATATTCTTAACTGAAAATTTAGGTTTTTTAATTTCTTCAATTTTATTATTTTTTCGATTAAAACTATATGCTAGTTTTTTCTTGCTAATTTCAATTTCTATACTTGCAGTTTTATTACCTGTAGCACCTGTATCACCACCTCTTCTTATAAGTCTTTGAAGTTCATCTGGCATAAAACAATTTACAAGTTTTTCTTGAATCATTGCTTCTGGATACTTAATCTTTTGCGCTTCGATTTCTTTTAGAGCAAGTAAAGAGGCATATATTAATTTTAGTATATGAGTTTTCCCAGTTCCATTTTTGCCAATGAACACATTGATACCAGAAGAAAAATCTAAGGATTGAGAATCAAAGTTTGTAAAGTTCTCGATTTTAATTTTATTTACTTCTAATGATGACATTCTTTTTCTCCTAATTTAGAAAAACTCTTAAACATTATTATCCGAAAAGGTATTTTATGACGAGTGTTAGCGATCAACTGGATGACT
>JAGOHK010000173.1 GCA_017996175.1 Leptospiraceae bacterium | reverse complement strand
AGTCCCTCAAGTTCCTGAATATTGTCTTCATGATTGGCAATGAAAACTCGAATTCGAAATGGATGTGAGAAAAAAAGACTCTTTTTTCCTCTTTCTAAGACTTCATAATCTAACTGGTAAATTTCTTTCCCAAAGTGCTTGGCGGCAAGTCGTAGACTTTCATCGATAGTATCACCGATAACTTCCACTTGCTCTTTTTCTAATTTTTCAAGAGCAGACTCTTCTTCGAACATCGCGGTTTTTAGTTTACTCATTGCCCACCTTTCATTTATAAAAAGAGATTTTAGACAACAAGCTTATGTGCATCTAAAAAATCTCTCAAGTATCTTTTTTATTTTCGGTATAATTGGACTCAGTAAAAACGTAATTTTTTACTCAATGGCAATTTGAGGTTAATATACGAGGGTTTAAGGCTCCTTAGGAACCGGCTCTGTATATACATCTGGCTCTGGCTCAGGGATTGGCTGAACTACCTCCGTTGTCTTGGCTTTTTTGCCTTTCTTTGTTTTTGGCTTTTCCTCTTCTAATGGAGCTGGCTTGGTTTCTGATTCAGGTTTATCCTCTTTTCCTGAATTGTTTTGTATTTCTGCCTTTGGCTCAGAAGGAGGATTGGGCGTATCCACAGTTGGATTTAGATAGATTTTTTCAATATCACCTTTAGCAGAAAAATCAATCGAACGCAAACTTCCTTCCACAGGATAAAAACTAAACCGTTTGTATTTAGAAAGCTCTGCCCTAGAATTTAATTTTTTTATAATAATTGCCTTACGCTTTGCTTCCTCATTCTTAATCTCGAATAGAATTTGTATTTCTTTTTCGCGGCTAACACATCGATTACCGCAATTGCGATATTCTTCAATCGCATCTCTTAAGCTTTCTTTGTTTGCTGAATCTGTGAGATCTGATTCAACAAATTTATCAACCCTTGCCTTTAGTTCACGTCCCTTCGCATTTTCTGTTGGCATTTCCCGAAAATCAATGTATTCACAATTTTTAAAATTAAAATTTTTACCAATGGCTGGATTCAGGGTTTGATTGTTAGCCGCTTCTTCGCTAACAAAATCTTGTTTAAGAATCTGAAGAACTTTGTAGTTTTCCTTTTCTTCCGTAGATGCACTCATAAGTGAATTAAGAACTTCTTGGCTTTCGGTATATAGAAAGTAACCAACAATAACCTCTCTTTTTTGGACTTTTGTATAACGGTCAAGATCATATGGATAGGGATAACACTCGATAGCCGATGTCTTGTCATCATCCTCTTTATTGGTTGCCGAATAAATACTGCAAGATGCTTCTAGAATTACAGCCTTATATAATTGATTGAAAATATTCTTATACACACCCTTGTATTTAAGTTTATTCGGTTGGAGATTTTTTTTATCAAACTCGATAATATAGTATTGTCCACCACAATTTAGATTGATTGCCTTGGTAAGAAAAAAAGTATCATCTGCACCAGTCTTGTCCTTTACTTTGCGATCAAAAAACCAAGTGCAAGACTCTATTGGAAAATTATTCACCTTTCCAACGATAGACTGTGTTTCATTCTCTATGAACTTTAACATTTCTACCTTTCCGGGTTGCTCTTCGCTAACCACCGAATAATCTCGAATTAACTCTTTGTAAAGTTTAGGATTTTGCTTTTTTATATCTACAGGTTTAGCTGCGCAATTAGAAATTAGAATGGTGCATATAGTGGTAAGGATTAGGATTTGAATGTTTTTAAATCTCATGAGAGGTTCTCTTCTTTTTTATTTACTTAACTCATCGAAGTCTTATAGCTTGAATCTGAATACCCCAAGATTTATTTTTTCCTAAAAAAGTCCAGTAAAAGAGATTTCTTTTTTCAACGGTTACGATAAACCTTGCATATGTTTCTAGTAAAAAGGTTTTTTTTCCTTCTTATTCTTTTTTTCTTCGGCTGTAATATAGGCTTAGTGTTCAAAGATTCCCCTAAAGTAGAAAAGGGAATCTTAAACTTAACCTTTTGGGATTTCGAAAAACAAGGTGCTATCAATTTAGAAGGACATTGGGAATTCTACTGGAAAAAAATTCTTAGACCAAATCAAGCAAACCTTTTCTCTGAAGAGAAAATATCGGACTATTTCGAATTCCCTAGTTCTTGGAGCGGTCGATTCATAGACAATGAGACCGTCAACGGAAATGGATATGCAACATTTCGTATGAAAGTTTTACTCCCAAACAAAATCGGAAGAAAAACCAAAATAAAACTTGCTCTTCGCATGAAAGAGCAGGCAACCGCTTATGAACTCTATCTAGATAACGAGCTATTAGCCCAGAAAGGAAAGGTGGGAATGTCTATGAAAGAGTCCACTCCCGGCTATGGAACTAACACGATCTTTTTTGAAACAGAAAAAGAAACCTTAGAAATTGTATTAATAGTATCAAATTATCATCATAGGAATGGTGGAATTTGGAGTGTTCCTGTAATTGGCACTCACGATCAAATCCAACAATTAAAATATGAAAGAAACTCTATAGAATTTTTATTGGGCGGAAGTATTTTAATCATGACTCTTTATCACTTCATGCTTTTTCTTTTTAGGAAAAATGATTTTACCAGTTTCTATTTTGCAATCTTCTGCCTAATCACTCTTATGCGCGTTGTTTCGACAGGCGAAATAATGCTTGTGCAGTTAATACCAAATATCCACTATGAAATAGTTACAAAGTTTGAATACTTTTCCTTTTTCATGTTGATGCCTTTGTTCTTTAAGTTTTTTCAAGAGCTTTATCCTAATGAAGTATCGGGAGTTTTAATTAAAGTAAGTTTGGCAATTGGCGGAATACTAGGAATGATTGTTTGCCTATTTAATTTAAGCATATACAATTATCTTGTAAATTTTAATTATATAATTATTATTCTGACAATGATCATAATTTATTTTTATCAAATTAAGAACATAGTAAAACGAGTTGATGATTCGGTCATTGTTTTTGCTTGCTCTACCGTATTAATATTTTTCATTATCAATGATATCCTCTATAATTTAAAGATTATCATCACAGGAGAGTTTATGCAAATAGGAGTTTTTATTTTTCTATTTGCACAGTCTGCCATTTTATCAAGAAGATTTTCACTTGCCTTTAGAGACATTGAAAATCTTTCTAACCATTTGAGTGTAATAAATAATGCTTATAGCAATTTTGTGCCTAAGGAGTTTTTAAGAATTCTAAACAAAGAAAGCATAATAGATGTTACCCTCGGAAATTTAGTAAAGAAAGACGTAACCATTCTTTTTAGTGGAATACGAGGATTTACCTCCATTACTGAAAAAGCGAGTTCAGAAGAGATATTTGGTCTCCTCAATAAATACTACACCGGCGTAACTGCTATTATCCGCAAAAACAATGGTTTTATAGATAAATTCATCGGTGATGAAATTGTTGTTTTATTTCCTGATTCTGCTGAAAATGCAGTTAGGGCTGCAGGTGAAATTAATCAGTATTTACAAACCTTTAATCAATTCCAGGCAGAACATTCCATGCTAAATTTTAAAATAGGAATAGGAATTCATTCTGGCACAGTTACTCTTGGAACACTCGGCGGGAAAGAGCGAATGGATACGACCGTCATAGGTAATGCAGTCGGCATTGCAAAAAAAATTGAGTCTATGACAAAATCTTTTTTTGTCCCAATTATTATTTCTTCTGATACTTATAGCTTATTAACAAAGGAATTAAAAGACGATAGTCGCGAGATCGAGCATTTGCGGGTCGGTGGCAATGATGGATTTATCACTGTTTATGAATACTTTGGCTCGGACAATGCGATAATCTACGAAAAGAAAAAAGCAATTTCTTCTGAATATTTCCGAGCCCTTACTCTTTATCGGGCAGGATTTATGCAAAAAGCGAAGGATCTATTTGTGAATTGCCAAACTCTATTGCCTGATGATTCAATTTTTTCTCTTTATATAAATCGCTGCAAAGATAGTTTATTAGGTAACGCTGATCCAGACCCAGCGCCTAATATTGATAAGCCATTAGCACTGATAACGGATTCAAATATTAGTTTCGCTGAAGAACTGGAATTCATTTTAAAAAAAGAAAAGCTGGATACTATCATCGCAACAAAGGAGGAGGATATAACATCTATCCTTGAAAATATGAAGCCATCTCTCCTATTTATAAACTTCGATAAACAAGAAATGGATGGACTAAAATTGATAGATACAGTAAAAAAAAATCTAAATTTGTCAAAAGAAGATTGCTACATTGTAGCTATAACATCCGAAGACAGTGCGGAGAAAAAAACTTTCATCTATGATTCAGGCGCAAACGACTTTATAATCAAACCGATTCATATTGAATCCCTTAAACAAATTATTCGCAGAGTATTACAAAGTTAATGGCTTCAACAAAATACTATATCACAACCGTTAGTTGGTATAACCAGTTAAGAATTAAAAGTAAAGCACTAGTGGGAATATCCATCATTTGCCTCCTTATTGTTATTGGTATTTCTCTTTCAATCCATCTAGTAAATAAGATTCATGAAGAGACTCGGGAGATTCATAATAAATGGATAAGAAGCATTTTAAAAGTATCAGAGATGATGGGCCAATTAGATGATATTGTAAAATTAGAATCCAAATATGCATCAGCGATTACGCAAAATGAAAAATCACTGGTTGAGGATAAGTTAAATTATCTACAAAAAGAATTTACCAAGAACAAAACCATTTACGAAACTCTGAGCATTGACAAAGAAGAAAAAACCGTTTACAGTAGATTTTCCGCTGATATGGATGAATACTTTAAAGCACTCAAAGAATATATCGATAAATCGAAATCCTTTGATAAGCAAGGTATCAATGCTTTGTTAGAAAACTCAAAAATCAAAATGGAAAAACTGAGTTCGGACCTACACGAAATGCATGCACTAAATCAAAAAGGTGAATTGGAATCGAATCAAATAGTGGATAATTCTTATTATTCTCTTCTACTTCAAATGATTCTAACTGCCATTTTTACTGTAGTTTTTATTTACCTTGTTATTTATTACACTTTTAAACAATTTGTCTTCCCGCTTCAACTAGCTGAATCAGCTGCAAATCGAATCGCTAAAGGTGATTGGAAAGTAAAAATTGAATATGAATCAAAAGATGAACTTGGTAATTTCATTAAAACATTTAACCAGATGGTAGAAGATCATCGAAAAATCGATAAAGAGAAAATAAAAATTGAAAAGGAAGTTAGAAAAAGCGAAGAACTTTTTAGAACTTTGATCGAAATTTCTCCCGATGCAATTTTGCTCATAGGATTGGATTATTCCATTCTTTGGGCGAACAACAATATGCTTCGAATGTTCGGATACAATTCTATTGAAGAAGTTAGAGAATTGCATGCTGTTGACTTTGCAATTCCATCTGAAAAAGAAAAAATAGCGTCAATCATGAATGCTCTTTTGAGTTCGGATTATAACAGTTATGCGTATGAGAGTATTGCATTTAGAAAAGATAAAACTAGTTTTCCTATTGAAATTCAGCATGCGATCTATCAGAATGAAAATGTAAATGTGGGGATACTTACAAATATCCGTGATATAACAGAGCGCAAGCTAGCAGAAGAAGCTCTCGTTGAAAATGAAGAGCGATACAGAATCATTACTGAAAACATGGCAGATGTTATACTCGTCATTGATACAATCTCGACGAAGTTACTCTATATTAGCCCTTCAATCAAAAATTTAACAGACTATTCTGTTTTAGAAATCATGGCTCAACCACTTGAATTTTTCTTAACGCCAGCCTCCTTAACCTATGCAAAAAAAACTTTTCCGCGGAGATTAAAAAAAATTTCATTAGGCAAGAAATCTATGAATGGTATCTATGTCGATGAGCTTGAACAGTATAAAAAAGATCGAACAACAATATGGACAGAAGTTGTATCAAGATATATTGTAAATCATGATACTGGAAACCTTGAAGTCCATGCCGTTATGCGCAATATCACAGAGCGAAAAAAAATACAAAAAGAAATAAATGAGAAAAGTCAAATGCTTGGTGGAATCCTCGCAAATATGCCTGTTGTAGTTTTTAGAGTTGACAAGTATGGTATCATCACTCAAAGCACGGGAGCCGGTCTAAAGAAGATGGGTTTATTTGACAACCAAGCAGTCAATATAAATATTTTTGAGGTATATCATGAATTTACCGCTCAGTTCAATCGAGCACTGGAAGGTGAGCCACAGGTTTTTATTTCCAATGGACTTTACAATGATGGAGCTGAATGGTTTTTTCAAAATTATTTTTTTCTCGATGAGTCGACGGATGGTCTCATAGGATTTGGTCTTGATATTACAGAACAAGTGGTCGCAAAAAAAGCAGCAGAAGTAGCGAGTAAAATCAAAGGAGAATTTTTAGCCAATATAAGTCATGAAATTAGAACTCCAATGAATGCCATCATAGGATTTACAGAAATTCTCAGAGGCTCTATCTCAGATGAAATACAACGAAAGTATTTAGAGAATATTGTTTCAAGCGGAAAAACGTTATTAGCCCTAATCAATGACATTCTTGACCTATCAAAAGTTGAATCAGGGAAACTTGAGCTTGATTTATCGCCCGTAAACATTGGGGATGTATTCGGAGAACTCCGTGATATTTTTTCTCAGAAATTGCAGGAGAAGGAGCTTGATTTTCAAATTGTTGTTGACCCTAGCCTTCCCAAAGAGATAATTCTCGATGAAATTCGTTTTAGACAGATTTTTCTAAATTTACTCAGCAATGCAATTAAATTTACGGATAAAGGTTATATTCGATTAACCGCTACATATCAAACGAAGAAGGAAACTATTCAATATATGGATTTAATTTTTACTGTAGAAGATACAGGCATAGGAATTCCAGAAGAAGAGCACGATTCGATTTTTGAGGCGTTCACCCAGCAAAAAGGACAGAGCCATTCCAAATATGGGGGAACGGGTCTTGGACTTGCCATTTCAAATCGATTGGTTCAGCTTATGAATGGCAGTATTTCGGTAAAAAGCCAAGTAGGCAAAGGTAGCGTTTTTCAAATCATTTTACAAAATTCACTTGTCTCAAAAGAATTTTCTCACAAAAATCCAAAGTCGATTAGTGGAAGTAAACAATCAGTTGCCGCAATACTTCCTGAAAAAGTTGAGAGGATCCAATTGGATGAAGAAGAAATTAAAAATTTAAAACCATTACTCGATGAAATGGAAACAGATTTATATTCTGAATGGAAAAAATTATCTGACATATCTAGCATTAACGAGATTGAAGAATTTGCCTACAAAATTAAATACCTAGGAGATAAGTATAATTATCCCCCTTTAGAAAAATTTTCAGAGAACTTACAGGCAAAAGCTTTGCTATTTGATATGAATTCCCTTTTAAGCTTGCTAATGACCTATCCAAAACTTTTAGAGGATCTAAGGTCAAACTATGTTGGCTAATATAAAAAGTGCCTATATATTGATTGTCGATGACACTCCAAAGAATATTCAATTACTAGGGACCGTATTGAAAAATGTCGGCTATAAAATTATTGTTGCATCGAACGGCTTACAAGCATTAGGCATATTAGAGAAAATTAAGCCAGACTTAATTCTTTTAGACGTTATGATGCCTGAGCTAGATGGATACGAAACTTGCAAGAGAATCAAAGCAATCGAAAACCTAAAAGATATTCCTATCATTTTTTTGACAGCAAGAACACAGCCCGAAGACATTGTAAAGGGCTTTGAACTCGGAGCAGTGGACTATATCATTAAGCCATTCAATTCTAATGAATTACTTGTTCGAGTAAAAACTCATTTAGAGCTTAAATTCAATCAGGAATTACTTCAAACTTTACTTAATTTTCAAAGAGATATGGTTCTCATGACGGACGGAGAAAAAGTAATTGCGGCAAATTACAGTTTCCTACAATTCACAGGACTAAAAACAGTAGAAGCGTTTAACAAGAGTTATCCAAGCTTAATGAATTTTCTAGACTTTGGTAATGGCTCTGACTCAGAAGAAAATTTTCTTTTACCAAAACTTCCCAAAGATGAAGAATTTCAGGTTAAAATTAACAATTCTGACGGGGAAACAACAATTTTCCGTATAAAACAAAATATCATTCCTGAAAAAGAAGTCAGTATTCTGAGTCTAACAGATATTACCCAATTGGAAAATCAGAAAAGTTCTCTAGAAGAAAAAGCCAGCCTAGATGAGCTTACAAAAGTTTTTAACAGAACAAAATTTCAACAACTTTTCAAACAGACAATCGAAGAAAATAAAATCAATCCAAAATCAATCTGTCTTAT
>JAGOHK010000050.1 GCA_017996175.1 Leptospiraceae bacterium | reverse complement strand
TACTTTCAAAATGCAGACGTAGTATTATTCGAAGGAGATGTTCTAGAAAATATAGGTAAATTAAAAAACGAAAAAGTTTTTCTGACTGGAAATCTTCCCTACTATATCACAAGTGAAATTCTAACTTCTACGTTAAAGTCGATTCCAAAACTAACTGGTGCGATTTTTATGGTGCAAAAGGAATTTGCCGATAGAATTTGTAGCGAAATTTCTTCTCTTTCGATTTTTCTTTCTGCATTTGGAAAATTCTCTTTTCTAAAAAAAATTTCTCCCTCTTGTTTTTATCCAAAACCAGACGCAAGCTCTGCACTCATTCGATTTACCCCTAGAGCGCATACTTATAGTAATTCGCAAATAGAAAAATTCGAACTTTTACTGAAAACTTTTTTTTGGGGAAAACGAAAGACGATTGGGAAGTCAATCGCGGAAGCACCATTTCTAGATTCTAAAGAGTTTAATACTGATTATCCCAATCTCCGAGAAGAGATTTTGAACGCTCTGGGTAAAAATAAAATTGAATTAAGATTACGACCTGAGGAATTAAAGATAGAAGATTATCATAGAGTGCTAGAACTTTTGGATTAAATAACGTGAGTTCGATATAAGAAAGTTATCCTTCATAGCATAAGCGTCATCCCCGAAATCCCTTATCGGGGATCTCAAGTAATATAAAATCCTACTTAGAACTAGAGATTCCCGATAGAAAATTTCGGGAATGACAAATTCGAAATCCTTACATCGAACTCACGTTAAATAGTACCCGGATTTTTAAAGAGAATTGAAATTTGAATTATTGTAGAATTTTCCCGTTTAAGAATATAATTTTGTGATCCCATTTGTAAAATAATGGATACGAATACATGAACACTGGACTCAGTAGACTCAAACCAAATATCACTTTTTTTTCAATATCCTTATACGATTTCCAAGAATCGAGTATACAATAAATCATAATTGGCATGGACAATAAAGCAAAAACTCGAGTTGTATCGTAAGTCATAGATGTAATGATAATACAAATCAAAATCGATATAGAGTAAATGAATTTAGATCGACTCAATATATATAGAACCACTAGCCAAAGACCATGAAATAAACTAAGTAAACTAAATTCTAAATTGTTTCCATTTAACCTTATAAACTCGTCACCCAAAATTGATTTTGCTGTATGTAAGCGATTTAGATTAGAATCAACAGGATAGTATTCAGTTAAAACAAAAAATAACACACTCGAAATAAGATAAGCAATTAGAATAGAAAATAAAATTTTTGTTCTATTCCATTCGTCGCGGCTAACTTTGATAAGAGTTAATAAAAATAAAATCATTGAGAATTGAAAAAAATGATTTGTCATTCCTAAAACTAAAACAAGTACTAAGAAAAAATAAGTTTTGTACGAATATGTTTGCTGTTGAAACAAATAAACTAAGCTTATAGAAATTAAAAATGTGATATTATCTGGAAATCCAATCCAATTTCGAAAAATAAGAAGGAGCGGACTACCTGTCAGAAAGAATAATAGTGAATAGGCGCAGATATATCCTGCTACTCTAAAAGTAATGAAGATGAGTAATAAAAAACTCACGAAACTTACACGATCTAAATACTTAGCAAATGTGATAGGATCTTGGTTCATCTGAAAAATATAAGAGAGAAAAGGAGTTAAAAAATTATCCCAATTCATTGCATGCGAGAATGGGTCAGAAGATAAAAAATAAAATCCGGTATTGATGACTTTTACAGAGTCAACTGATTTGTAGAGAATAGGAGGAATATCCTTTAAGACAAAAAACGAAATTAAAAAAAAAATTAAAAATTTCCAATCTAAAATATATTTACGCACTTCTTTTTTTATCCGCGTTAATTCCCTACTCTGAAAGCACGTTACCTTTTTTCTCGTAGATATAATTTTCAAGGACTTTCATATCTCCTGGATTGGAAGAAAAAAAGTTTACACCCAACTTAAAACCATCGTCTCCAATAATGTAACGAATGATTTCGCCATTGATTTCTAGCTTTTCTTTACCCATGGGAATGTACATTTTTACGCTAGAATGTTTTTTTAGATATTGAAATAGATTTTCATCAGCGATTTCGAAGAGTAAACCGCTAATACTAATATCAACAATACGAGTATTGGTATATATCTCGTTAAATGTATTTCCCTTGATGGCTATTTTAGTTAATCCATAGCTAAAAATTTCTGTCATCTCATGAATGTATTCTAAGTGAGACTTGGTTAGCATATGTTTGTCCATCGCAGTGCTATACACTTTAATATGCCCGATGACACGGTCAAACATAGTGATAGGAGAAATAATATAAGAAACCATAAAGTTACGATTTTCTTTCTTTTGTAAGACTTCGAAAAACTTATTCGCTTGAAAGTCTCCTACATCTTTGACTTTTTCTTTGTATACCTCAAAAAAAGTTTTATAGTATTTAGAGTTCAAGTCTTCGATATAAGTATCAACATTTGAACAATCTGAAATATAAATTGTTTTATTATCTTTAGAAAGAGTATTTTTTATGAAATCATGCCCGTCACCTGGTTTGTAAATCACTAGTTCATATTCGTCTGAAACCTTTGTGATATAATCAGTGATAATCATATTCATTAATTTTAAATTAGGAACATCAAATTTGATTTCACGAAAAAGATGGGTAAATTGTCGTTCTGCGTGAATATTATCCCCGCTCACATAACGTCCTCCTTTGAAAGATTTGAATAAAATAATAAAATCCATGAATAAATCATCACAAGCAACACGGCGATACTGCCTCATTTCTGCCGATTGTAATTCAGTTGGGAGTTTTATTTTTACAATCGGTCCTCTACTGTCTTCAATGATTACTTCAAAAATATAGAGAACATTGATTACTTCAAATTTAATCTTAGCTCTTCTAGAACTCGCCTCCGAAAAATCAGGTACATTGAGTTCAACAAAATCTTGTAATACATTGTGTACTACAACCGACATCATTCGGTCATCGTATTCAAATACAAATTCAGTATTATCAAATCGGAGATAATAAAATAGATGTTTAATCAAATTCACATCGGTTCCAATTATGGTTTCCCCATAAATTTCATCCATAAGAGTAATCAACTCTTGCATCGAATCTGTTCTGCCGACTGCCATAAAATAAATATCGTCACTTTTTCTATAATTTAGCAAATTACAATTTGCAAATTTATACGATTTTTTGGAATGTCAACCTAGCGATATTTGCGAGATTGATCGCATTTTATAAGGAATTACATTATGCAATACTTAGAATCAGAAACAGTAGAGCTCGAATCTGTTCAGATCGAAATGCTCTATTTAAACCATGAAGAAACTAGAAATTCTATGACTTGGGAAATGGGTTTAGAATTTTCTAATTATATCGAGACACTCAAAAATAAAAAACCTCTTCCTAGATGTTTGATTATTTCCGGAAGAAATAATGTATTCTCCTCTGGTGGCAATCTAAGTTTTCTAAAATCCTTTCATCAAAAAACATTCGAAGAAAACAAACGCGATATGTTTACTTTCTATAATTATTTTTTATCAGTTCGCACTCTTCCGTTTCCAGTAATCGCTGCGGTTAACGGACATGCGATTGGAGCAGCATTGTCTTTAGCCTTCGCTTGTGACTTACGAGTTTTCTCTATGGACAGCAAGTATTCTTTTAATTTTGTGAAACTAGGAATTCATCCTGGGATGGGATCTTCGTATCTTGTGAAGGAACTGTTTGGACTGGATAAAGCAAATTATCTGCTCATGCTTGGAGAGATTCTGACTGGAAAAGAAGCCTATCGCATGGGACTTTGTCACGACGTAGTTCCTTTTGATGATGTGATCCGACGTGCTACTGAACTTGCGATTAATATTAGTGAAAGTGGACCATTAGCCCTTAGACTTCTCAAGAGAAATTTATCCGATTATGAAATATTACAAGCGGCACTTCGAAAGGAAGCAGAGGCACAAGCCGAGAACTTCTTGACAAAGGATTTTATGGAAAGCTTACAAGCAATTGAAGAGAAAAGGAAAGCTATTTTTCAAGACCAGTAGATTTTTTAATCAGACACAAAATCACAGAGGTATTCAAATTCTCTGTGGCTTTGTGTCTCTGTGGTAATATTTTCTTTTTATTCTGATTTTACTTCAATTCTTTTCGTATTTGGTTTTACTTTAGCTAAGGATAAAGTCAATTTTCCGTTTTTCATGACTGCTTTGGATTTCTCCAAATCTATTGGCTTATTTACATTAAACTTACGCAAATAATCTCCTGTTTTAAACTCAAGGTACATTGGTTCAAAACCTTCTGGGACATTATAAGAATTTCGCCCTTCAATTGTTAAAATGTCCTTTTCATAAGAAATCTCAACGGACTTTTCATCCACGCCTGGCATATCCAAAATGATCCGAGTGTCATCCTCTGTCTCGTAAATATTTACAGACGGAGTAACAAATCTTTTCGTAACTTTTTCAATTGTTGGTTTAGCTGTCTCTTGTTTTTGTAAATCTTGTTGTAACATATATTTCTCCTCCTAATTAATTTTCAATTTGAACAATTATTTTTTTAGGTTTGTCGGCTTCTGCTTTTGGCAATTTCACGTTTAAGATTCCATTTTTGAATTTTGCTTCTACTTTGTCAGCATCCACTCTAAAAGGCAGCTCAACGGTTCTTTGAAAGTCTTTCGCTACAATCTCTTGTCTATGAATTTCATATCCTTCTTGTGACTCTGGCTTGTGAGTTCCTTTGATTTGGACTTTGTTTTCCACAATAGACAACTCAATTGACGAAGGCTCATACCCAGGAACTAAAGCTGTGAGCAATACGTCATCTTTGTTCACGTAGACATTTACCGGCGGATTATAGTAGTTTTTTGTGAATCCACCACTAGAAAACAGACTTCCTGAAAGCTCTTCGTGTAATCTATCCAACTCATTCCATAAGGAAGAGCCATTTCCATTTCTTTCAATAACATTTAGCAACATAATTCGATCTCCTTTATCACTCTACTGCATTAAGTGCTAGTCATTATTAGCACTCATATATATAGAGTGCTAATAATGAAAAAAGTTCGTTGCTCTGAAAATTTTTTTTGTAAAAATTTGAACTTTTTTCGCACTACATGAACCTTTTTTGACCTAGTGTTGTTATGGTAACCTTTCAGAATAAAAAAACATTTAGATTCGATCGAAAACGACTGGCTGATAAAACTATTTCGACTGTTCTTGTCCCTGCTCATTTACTCGAAAGTTTGAAAAAGAAAACTAAGGAGAACGGAAATAGCCTCGTGGCTTATATGCGCAATCTTTTATGGATGTACCGAACTGTCACCCATTCCGGTATGATTCCTCCACCTAGGAAAATTAAAACCGAATACCAAGAAGAAGGTCTTGGTCTGAAACGTCTTAGCCTTCGCGTAAATAACGCGGACTGGTTAGAACTTGGGGAGCTGGCTCTAGCTTTCGGAAAATCTCGCTGTTGGGTGTTTACCTTTTTATTAGAACTGGATATTTTAGGACTATGGGAAATCTTATCGGAGTCGGGATTAAGTAATGCAGTTCCTACCAAAAATAAATTACGACTACGAGTATCCCTCTCAGTCAGGCGGGTTTTACAGGACTTTGCACGAAGTTATCACGTTAGAGTGTAACAAAACACAAAAAAGCCCTTACAGAGTTTAGATACAGCAAAATGAGAAATAGGACAGCATGGCGAAGCCATGGAAAAAGTAACTCTATTCAGTCTGATACCTCATAAATCATTCGATCTCCTCCAATTTATTCACAACCGAGAACCACCTAGAAAATCCAGTCATAGTGAATAGATGGGAAACGGTTGATTGAGGAGAAAGGATATATATTTTTTTATTAGCTTTTGAAATTGTGTTCGCCTGTGTGGCTAGAACCCCTAGCCCGGACGAGTCGATATATTTTACGTTTGACAAGTCTATAATCCAATCGGTGGTTTTTTCTTGGTTTTTTTCTTTGAACTTTTCCGAAATACTTTTACAATTGTATAAATCAATATTGCAATGAGTTTTAATTTTTAGCCAAAAAGCATCTTTAAAAGTGTCAAATTCCAACTCTAAGTCTTCCCTCATTCCTTGTCCAAAATTACCCATTTTTAAGCTCCTTTCTAAACTTAAATCGTTTCCCTTCTTTTAAAAGATTGTAGAGTTTAACAAAATTATCGTCGGGAAGTCTTCCCTCTCGATCTTTCGATAAATCTTTTCTAATTCTTTTTAGATAATACATTTCCATGTCGGGTTTATTTTTTGCTTTTAATTTTCCTCGTGGCTCTAACTCAAAAAAGTATTTTGCAAATTCATATATCTTTTCTGACACATTGATTTCTCCGACGGTGCCGGAGGATTCCATTCGACTTGCAATATTTACGGTATCCCCCCACATATCAAAGGCAAATTTATGTTTGCCCACAACACCGGCAACAACCGGTCCAGTATGAATTCCAAGTCTCAATTCCCAAAACGGCATACCAAGCATTTCCTTAATATCTTTCATTTGAATCATAAAAGATTGAATTTCAATAGCAGTAAGACAGGCATCAATGATATGAGTTTTGTTATGATCTGGAATTCCCCCCGCACACATATAGGAGTCACCTATTGTTTTTAATTTTTCTAAATTGTATCTTTTACAAATTTCGTCGAACTGAGTAAAACAACCATCTAGCTCTTTAACTAATTCTTGTGGAGTCATATTCTCGGCTAATCGTGTAAAGCCGCTAAAATCAGTAAATAGCACTGTGACTGACGGATAATACACAGGTTCTACTTCCGATTTTGTTTTTAATTCCTGTGCAATTTTTGCAGGTAAAATATTTAAGAGTAAAGATTCTGATTTTTCTTTTTCAGCCAACGCTAGAAGTTTTGCTTTTTCTGCTTCTTGTTGGGCAATCTCAGCATGGTATTGTTCTTTAAATGCTTTTAACATTGAGTCTTCTACTTGTTGCATTAAAATTGAATTTTGAATCGCACCTGTTATTTGATTACAGAATCTTTCCAGAGATTGAATTTCCTCCTTTGTTAAACTGGGCGAATTTTCAATACGGGTAAATAGCAATATGCCAATCACCTCTTCCTTTTGGAGAAGAGGAAATAGAATAATCGATTTTATATTATAAAGCTGAATCACATTTCTTTCTATTTCTGTAGCTAGTCGTAACCTGATTTTAGGTATGTAAATATAGGTTTTTGACTTGTAGGCTAAACTAATAAAACCCTCTTCGATATCCACTGGAAAAGGATTATTTTTCAAAAACTCTTCTGCATCTAACTGTTCTTCTGGAAAAGTTTCACCTGGAATATATTCTAATTTAGTTTTATTTTTATTTAATAAGTACAATTTGTAATCATGTATAAGAAAATTCTCTTTTAAATATTGAAACATTTCCGAAAGTACATCCGGTAGAGAAAGTCTGGAATTAATTTTCTTTGTTAAATCATTCAGTTTTTTAATTTCCGCCTGAGACCTTTCAACTGCTATTTTTTCAGCAAGCAAGTCAAAATAATTTTTGTCCAATTCTCTTGCAATCGGTCTTGTTAAAACAAATGTAATTGTATAAAGAGCTAAAAATAAAGGAAAAGAAGAATAAATAATGTAAATAAAAATTCGATCCATTGGATAATCCTTTATGGCGGGTAACAATATAATAACCGCAATCGGAACAAATAAAAAACTCAAAGTACTCATCTTTTTACTGATTTTGAGACCTGCTTCGTTAATATCAATGGCACCATATCTCGCAATTCCAATAGCAATTAAAATTCCGGGAATAAATTGTAAAGACCCGAGCGGATAAATCGGAATACCCTTTGTAGCCGGAAGATTTCCGAGAAGTAATACTCCACCAAGCGAAAGAGCAAACACAACTAATTTAGCTCCCATCGATGCTTTTTCATAATTTTTTTTAAGCGCTATGATACTTGTAAGAATTGCAACGAATCCATTTATGCTAAATAATATTACCACAACTCCAGATTCTGACATTGTCCCCCATGGATAAAAATGAAACCCTTTAAATAGAAATGGAGTTTGGGAAAATAAACTAGTAAGAATTGAGATAATATCTATGTATTTGGTGTATTTTGGCTTTGGAGCATTTAGCATACGAAGGGCAAATTTCATTTGTACGCTCGGAGCAAAACAAAATATAGAATACGAAATTTGCTCCATTCTTCGTATGACTAGTAGATTAAAATCCAATGTATGCAGGCAGAGGTTAATCATAAATACCCCTGAAATCAAAACAGTAACCGCCGCATAAAGATTGATTTTAGAAGAAGGATTTACACCTGAGATGTAAACAGAAAGAAGTAAAAGGATAAAAGCAGAGAAAAAAGGAATCAAAGAAAGAAAAGATTTTATAGGATCAGAAAAAAAATCCGGTGTGAGAAATAAATAAATACCCATAGATAACAAAAGAAAACTGAATCCTAAAAAACCAGATAAAAGAAAAAACAATCCGTTCTTATCAAAAAGAAATTGATTGAGTTGGAATGAATCGTTTTTATATAGTTGGTAGCTAATCACAATCAAAGGCAGGAAAAGAAAATTTCCTCCAGGGTAAATGGAAATTCCCAAAAGACTAGGAAGATTGAAAAATATGAGAATTCCAATCAGAACTAAACTATAAACAATATATTTTTCTTCTCTCAAAGAATTTTTTCTATAATAGGCAATAACCTTGAGGATAAGAATGATTAGGCATATAGTGCAACTAATTCCCCAGAGTTTAATTGCATCGCTGCTTACCGCAAAATTTCCAAAAGAATAACGAAGCCAATCCCCGTGAATAAATGCATGTCCTCTCAAAATTTGGATTATTCCAAATCCAGATACAATCCATAAATAGATTCCCATCCAAAAATATATTTTTATTTTTTTTTGAAAATAATAATAAAAGAAAAAAGAAAACGTAGGGGCAAATGGCAAAATGAATAAATACAAAACTTCATGCGATATTAATAAAAAATCTGTGGGATGTAAAAGATTTCTAAAAACTAATAACACCTGAATAGCTGTAAAACCAAGAAAAGAAATTCCAGCATTGAAAAACATTCCAAATTTTTCTTTCTTATAATTGGAAGAAAAAAAGAAAATTAGACTCAAAAGAAAACTAATGACTGCCCCAACAATTGTGAAATAGGAGGACGGCAATTTATCAAAAGCATAGTAGACTGAATTCAGACTAGCAATTTGACTGAACTGATTTTCATATTCATAATAGCTTTGTAAAAACCTATCCACTAATTCCATATATTAAATTCCCTTTCAACCTAAGGCATTTATGCCATAGATAGCTTGGGTAACTCTAAAGATAGCTCTCGACAATGCAAGCAAAATTCTAAAGCCATCTATACTTTATTAGCCGATATAGTCTTCTTTCGAATTCCAATTGTATGATAGCAAATGCAGTAACTCCTTTTTATTTAGTATTAGTGATGAGAATGTACCTGACTGAATATGGATCGAAGTATATCTGAATTTACCTCTCGCAACTATCGTCACTGTTGTTATTATCAAAGTTAAACTTTGGATTTACTTCATGGCATAATCTTTTTTTGCAGAGTAAAACTTGAGGGCATTACACTCTATAGTTTTTTTAAAAATTACGATACACTCTACATAATTTTTCTTAAAACATTGAACTTCAAATTTTTCTATCTTGACTGGTTCCTAAGTAGAATACGAATATGAAAACAGGAAAGGAATACAATGGAAAAAGAAACAAAATACGATATAGTAATATTTGGATCAACCGGATTTACAGGCGACTTAACGGCGAAGTATTTAGCCAAACGAATGAAAGAAGAACCAATACGACTAGGAATTGCCGGACGCGATGAAGTAAAATTAAACGCATTAAAAAAAGCGTTAGTTGCAATAGATTCGAATTGTAACAATGTTGGAATTATTTCCGCAGACGTAAAAGATAACGCAAGCCTTTTAAGAATGGCAGAGGATACTAAGGTAGTAATTACTACTGTCGGTCCTTATTTAAAGTATGGCGACCCTGTTGTAAAAGCCTGTATCGAAGGAAGAGCGGATTATCTCGATTTAACTGGCGAAGGTGGATTCGTAAATCATGTTACAAATCTTTATAACAAAAAAGCTAAAGAAAATAAAGTAAAAGTATTAAACTGTTGCGGCTTTGACTCAATACCCGCTGACCTTGGAACTTACTACACAGTCAAACAACTTCCATCAAACGAACCAATCGAAGTAGAATGTTTTGTTAGTTTTTCATCTTCTAATCCATCTCCTCTCGGGCAATTTAATTCTGTATCCGGTGGAACTTGGCATTCTGCGATTGGATTTATGAATCTTTCCGAATTAGATAGGCAAAATAAATCATACAAACAAATTGCCGCCTCTGCGACTAACGGTCGTTTGGTGCAACCGATTCCCATTCAATTTAGACTGAGAGAAGAATCTAAAACCTACGGTGCTCCCCTTCCCTTCGTAGATATTGAAGTAGTACTTCGCTCTGCAGCGGATTTAGAAGAATACGGACCTAATTTTTCTTATGGGCATTATGCAGGAATCAAGTCTACTCCTGCTTTAATAGGTGGCGTGGTTGGAATGGGAATTGTATTTTCCCTCGCCCAATTTGAGCCTACTCGTAATTTGCTCCTAAGTTTTCGTAAACCCGGCGAAGGTCCCGACAAAGAACAACGGGAGAGTAATTCTTTTAAATTATCTTTCGTTGGAAAATCTAAAACGAAAACCATTCAGGCAGAGGTTACAGGTGGAGATCCAGGCTATGGAGATACATCTAAGATGCTTGGAGAATCCGCACTTTGCCTCATTCACGATAGAAAAGAAATTCCAGAAAAATATGGAGTTATTACTCCCGCAATTGCAATGGGAGATAAATTAATTTCAAGACTCCAAAAGGCAGGAATCGGGTTTAGAACGGTTTAACTCTTTACAGAAAAGACAGGAGAAATTTTCTAGTTGGCATGGGAATTTCTCTGAATTCATTTACAAACTTTTTACATGCCGTTGCACTTGCGTCTTACACTTATTTAGTTTATATGGGACTAACCCAAAATAAACCAAACTATGATATTTATATATTTGGTTGTTTTGCGTTATTATTTGTAATCAAAATTTTTGGAATCATTGTTCATATTCCACGAATCGAAAATAATAAAGAAAAACATAATTTTTTTTGGATTATTATCTCCATACTCATTATATTTTTAAACTATACTACTTTAAAATCTATCAATACAAATATTTATCTAGTGATAGCTGGAACTGGAATTGTGGGATTACTTGTTAGTCTTTATATAAAAAGTCTTTTTAATTCAGGAGGCAAATTCTATTTAATCGCAGCAGCCTTTACCATCGTTCATAGTCTTTGTGCGATAGTCACCAGAGGGCAGCTTAGTTTAGCTTGGTTTTATTTGCTTATGTCAAACCTACTCTGGATTGTTTTTTCTAAAATTCCATACCTGCATAAACATAAATACCACAACGATATTTATCACTTCATGTTAATCGCAAGCACCTATTATCTTTATAGCACAATCGAATCGGGACTTTGGAAAAATCCAATTTTTTAAAAACGGATTGACTTTTCTTTTTCATTTCAGAGATTTCTCAATATGGATCAAATGACTTTAGATGTAATATTGATTGAAATCGCAAAACTAGATTACGTAGACCAACAAAGCTTATCTACCTTTCTAATTGATCTAGTCCACACACAAGAGAAAATGAAACAAGCTATGGATATTCTAGAAGCAAAAGAAAATGAGTTGCAATTAAATTCAAATAACTAAACTTATTCGAAAATAATTTTTACAGGTCAGGAATATGATATTAAAACTTGGATCAAAAGGAAATGAAGTAAAGGTATTACAACGCTTTTTAGGTTTGAAACCGGACGGAGGTTTTGGTCCAGGAACTGAGGCAGCAGTAAAAAAATGGCAGACCAGCAAAAAATTGAAAGCAGATGGAATTGTAGGTCCAACTGTGATTGCAAAAATGGGACTTGTATTTGAAACAGAAGTAAAAGAGTCAGCCCCCACTCCAGCCGTCAAACCAGAAGTTGCCGCAAGTGATTATACGATTGCACAAATTGAAAAGGCAGTGAAAGCAAAAGGCTACAAATGGTTTGATTCTTCTGATTACCAATTGAATATCGTAGGAGTAAGAAATATTAAGAAAGGTCGAACAGTTACTAATATTTTCGACGACTCTTTGACTTTATCCTACAAAATAGATGGAGTTTGGAAATTTCACTCTTGGGAATTTACTACGGATCCTGGGAAAAAAGCAATGTTAGAAATAAAAAATCCAAAAGGTGTAGCAATCTTAAAACCCGGACAGTATCTAAATACTTACTCTATTGACTTACACCAAAAAACTTACGAAGCTTTAAAACAAATGAAACCTGTCTCTGTATACCGCGATAAAAATAAAAACATGACATACGATTTATCGACTGAGGATAAAGGTATTTTCGGAATCAATATTCACAAAGCAGGTGCTGACAGTACGACAGTAGAAAACTGGTCTGAAGGTTGCCAAGTATTTAAAAGATCTGCCGAGTTCGATGAATTTTTAAAAATATGCAAACTTGCTTCTAAAAAGAACGGAAATACATTTACGTATACACTTTTGGAATCTAAAGACATTAAGTAAAAATGAATCCGATATCACGGGAGATGACTCCAATTTTCTTTTATCAAATTGGCAGTAAATAGGGGAGCAATCCCCCAATAAAAAATCCAAATATTTGTCTTAACAATTTACTTAGGTTTTAAACTATTGCTTTATTGATAGGTAAACTATGTTTAGAGTAAGTTGGAATTTTTTAATGGAATCATCACAAGTGGCAGAGAGGGAAAGTTTCTGGAAATTTCAGCCTCTTTTTACGAAATTAACCTTAGTTTTCATGGGTTTAATTTTGCTATCACCTGACTCTTTATTTTCTCAGGCACATAATTGGAATTCTCCGTCGGAAGTAGTGAAGAACGTGAAAAAAAAATTCGCGGATATGAAGTCTTACACGGCTGACTTTAAAATTCAGACTGTTAATAATAAAAAAACAACGAATATGAAAGGGAAAGCAACTTACAAATCACCCGGAAAAATTCGATACGAGTTTGCAGAACCGGACGGGGATTTAATTGTTTCTGACGGAAAAACTCTCTGGATTTATATAAAAAAAATCAATGCGGTAGGCAAACAAGACTTAGAGATTAACAAACAAAATACTTCTGGTGAGCCTATATTTCAATCCGCATCACCTGCGGGACTGAATCGTCTTTTTAGAAAATACCATTATAAATTTGATAACATTTCCCAACCTCGAAATGCGAATAATGACGGTAAGTCGTATTTTGTATTATCTCTTGAGCAGAGAGAAAAAATTGGCGGCTTTGAAAATATGTTACTTTTTATCGACGCGGAGACCTACTTAGTGAAAAAGACGATAGCTACTGATTCACGAGGAAAACAAACCACGATTGAATTTGTAAATATGGTTCTCGATCCGGAAGTGGAAGATGGAACATTTAATTATCATATCAGTGGTAATTCTAAAATTGTAAACAATCCTTTAGTAAGTGATAATCAATAAAATACCTAATTGGAGACTTGAGTGAGTAATAAAAGAGTTGGACAAATTCTAAGAGAAGTTCGAGAAGAAAAAAATCTTTCCGTAAAAGATGTTTCTCGTGATACAAATATAGCCATTAAATTTATCATAGCATTGGAAAATGAGGATTATGCGCAATTTCCTGCGGAGACATTTACGATTGGATTTTTAAAAACCTATTCCGATTATTTAAAATTGGACACAGCCGGTATGATGAATCTGTACCGTGGAGAGCAATTAGTTGAGTCCCAACAACCTTTAGAAGAGTTGACTAAACCAACTGTCAAAATGATCGCCCTTGAGTTAGAGAAAAATAAACTTCTTCCCATTGGAATTATTTTAGGAGTTTGCCTCGCTGTATTTTTAGTAATTTATTTTACGGATTCAGGAGATTCTTCCTCTTCCAGTTCAGAGACTACCATAACAGAGACAACTGAAACTCCAAATCCAGTGACTAGTTCTACTATCCCTGAAATTTCTTTTATTTCTCAATCAGTTCCGGAAAATTCTAGCGTACCATTTACCCTTACCCCCGAGCAGGGTTTTACATTTAGCGTAAATAACCAACAATGTAAAATTTTTATTCGTGGAGTAAAAAAAATTGATGGAGAAAATTTTGCAGTCATTGGGTTTAATATTTTTCCAGAAAAAAAAGTTTATACCTTTGAGTCTAAAGTTGGAACTGAATCTTTGCTTAGTTTTAATAATCCAGAGCTAACATCTCTTCGCCGCGAAATTAAAATTATTACCCAAGCGGTTACTGATAATTCTGCGAAGATACTTGTTCGTTTGAGTGGAGACGCAAAACCGGATAGCAATAACAAACCGATAGGCGATGTACCAATTCAAATCACCCTGTATTTTGTTCGTTCTAGTTATGTTGAATTTATTATAGATGGACAAACTGGGGAAAAAGGACTTGTTTCTTCTGGAGAAACAAAACAACTCGAAGCCCGTGATAGACTTGAAATTAAAGTCGGGGACGGGGGAGCTGTAGAGATGATTCAAAACGGAAAAGAAAAAGTCAAACTAGGTAGACCTGGGCGTCTTGCTAAGAAAATTTTTCTAAAAGTTCCAAGCCCTTATGACAATACTCAGTTCATTATTCGGGAGCAGGGAGAATAACTTTGAAATCTAATCTAAAGGAAAAAAAGGAAACTGCTACAAAGTCATTCTATATTACCACTTTAGGATGTCCTAAAAATACTGCAGATTCTTTGCATATGGAAAAGTCTCTTTTAGAAGAGGGACTTACTCCTGCAAAAACTCCTGAAGAAAGTGATTTTCATTTAATCAATACCTGTACCTTTATCCAATCTGCAACAGAAGAAACAATAGATACAATTTTAACTGCTGGAAAAATCAAACGACAAGAAGAACAAAAATTAGTTGTTGTAGGATGTTTTGCGGAACGTTATCCGAAAGAGATCAGGGGCGATATGCCCGAAGTAGATTTGGTTTTTGGAACAGGAAGATACAACCAAGCCGGGAAGATTATCAAAGAACAATTTCCACAGGACTTTGTAAATTTTTCTGATATCAACACTTCCCTTTTAGATAGAGATAATTTTATCTCTTCTTTTAATTCTCCTAAACCTTACGCATTTATCAAAGTATCTGATGGATGTAACAGAGGCTGTCATTTTTGTATCATCCCGAAATTACGCGGTGAATTTCGAGACCAACCAGAAAACAAAATTTACGAAGACAGTCTACTCGCCGTTAAACGCGGGGCAAAAGAACTTTGTATCGTTTCACAAGACACCGTGTTCTACGGACGCGATACGGAAAAACTAAAAGACCTATTAAATAAAATTACCGAAATCGAAGGATTAGAGCTTTTGCGCCTACTCTATCTTTACCCCGATAAAAAAACAGAAAAACTAATAGACTTATTTTCTTCGAATTCAAAATTTGCTCCTTACTTAGAATCTCCGATTCAACATGTTTCGGAAAGAGTTCTTAAGTCTATGAATCGAACTGGTTCTTATTCTTTCTTTAAAGATCTATTTGGGAAAGCACGCCAAGTAAAAGATTTAGAAATTAGAACTTCTATCATATTGGGTTACCCAGGAGAAACCGCTTCCGATGTAGATGAAGTTTTACGATTTGTTGAAGAAGTAAAACCAGAGAAACTTGCCTTGTTTGCTTTTTCTCCCCAAGAAGGAACAAAAGCCGGCGATTTAAAATTAGACGTGAGTAAAAAAGAAGCTGCTCGTCGAGTAAACTTAGTTCGAGAGACTCACCTAAAAGTTTTAAAAGAAATTCATCTCTCTAGAATTGGAAAAACTTATTCTGCAATCGTTGATACAATCGAAGATGGAGTTGCCGAGGTGAGAAGATTTCAAGATGCTCCAGAAATTGATGAGACAGTATATGTCCCAAATCCAAATTTAAAAATTGGGCAAGTTGGAAAAGTTAAGATTATTTCTTTCTCCGAATACGATATGGACGGAGTCTGGGAATCTTAATTCTATGCTCAAGGCTAATTTTAATTTACCGAACGTCCTCACTGTCCTTCGTGTAATACTTGTACCTTTTTTTATTTATTTTTTATTTCAAGACGATTTTTTTTTTCGGCTTTACGCTTTAATCGTTTTTGTTCTGGCTTCGTTTACAGATTTAATTGACGGGTACCTTGCAAGGAAATGGAAACAGGAAACCGAATTTGGAAAATTTTTAGATCCACTCGCTGATAAGATTTTAGTAGTGAGTTCGTTTTTAACCTTTATTCTATTAGATGAACAAATAGAAATTTGGATGGTTTTAGTAATTATTTTTCGAGATATGCTAATTACCTCTCTTAGATGGCTTGCAATTCGCTCTGGCACTTCTCTTCACACGACTATGATGGGTAAAATTAAAACCGCTTTCCAAATGGGGGCAATCTTCGTTATCCTCGTTTTGTTTATCGCGGTTTCAACCAAACAAAGAAATGCAATCAATATGATGTACGAGCAAGGGCAAATGGCTGGTAAATCTGGATATGTAGTGGCTTATGAGAATTATACCACGTTCATGAAAACACCTCAGGAATTTACCATGAATAATTTTAACTGGCTGGATTCGGCAGCAACCTTTGTTCCTTACTATGTAATGTTAATTACCACAATTGTAACTGTATTTTCTGGACTCAGGTACATATTTACAAACTATGAACTACTCAATCCATTTACTATCTGGAAACTCTTAAGGAGAAAAAATTGAATATAACATCTTTACTTCATAAATCAGTAGCAGGAAATTCTCTTACAGAGGAAGAAGCCCATTTTTTTATGATTTCTATTATGAAAGGGGAAGTAAGCGATATTATCCTCTCTTCTTTTTTAACTTCTATTCGAATGAGAGTAGAGACCGCCGATGAATTAGTTGGATTTGTTCGTGCCATGCGAGAGTCTTGCGTTAAACCTAGTTCTCATTTTGACTTCGATTACATTGATACTTGTGGAACTGGTGGCGATGAAAAAAAATCCATCAATATATCTACATTATCCGCTCTCACTCTTGGGTCTCTTGGAATAAAAATTGCTAAACACGGCAACAGATCAGTATCATCACTTTGTGGTTCTAGTGATTTACTTTCTGCTTTAGAATACAAAGTAAGTGTTCCCCATGTAGATGTAGAAACTAGACTTCGAGAAAAAGGTTTTACTTTTTTATTTGCCCCGGATTGGCATCCATCTATGAAGTTTGCTGGTGAGACTCGTAAACAATTGGGATTTCGAACTGTGTTTAATATTCTGGGTCCTATGAGTAACCCGTTTACTCCACCCTTTCAAATTCTCGGGGTATATAATTCAGAACTACTTCCTAAAGTCATGCATGTCCTCACTCGCCTTGGATCTAAAGCGGCTATTGTATGTAATTCGGTGGATGGCTTTGATGAGTTTTCGATTTTTGCTGACACTAAGTATTTACTTTATAAAGATGGCGAAGTATCCGAGCATCTATTCAGTCCCGAGTCCCTATCTTTAGAAAACCTAAAAGACGAAGAAATCTTTTGTTCGACCAAAGATGACGCGATAAGTCTCTCGACGAAAGTTCTTTCGGGAGAAATTATCACAGGGAGTTATGCTGTAGCTTTAAATAGCGGCGCGGCACTTTTTTTAATGGGAAAGGTCGGGACAATTAAAGATGGATTCCAAACAGCCCTGACTCATTTAAAAACAGGAAAAGTAATGGATTACTTTCTAACTTTAAAAAATTAATGACTGACATTGCGTAAAATTGAAAGTGGTAATAGCAAAGTACGCAGCGAAGGTTTCAGAAGTAGGTTTAGAAAAACGCTGTTTTAAAAAATGAAAGGTAGTATATAATGTATTTAATAGCAACCATGCAGATGATTTTCTTTTTAGCACAAGAAGGAGCAGATACAAAATCTTCTCTTTCAGCACTTATCTTATTTCCGATTATGCTTGTAATCATGTATTTTTTAGTGATTCAACCGCAAAGAAAGGAAGAGAAAAACAAAAAAGCAATGATACAAGCTCTTGTTAAAGGAGATAACGTTGTGACTACTAGCGGGATTCATGGAAAGGTAGTGGAATTTAAAGATAATAATGAGTCTGTTGTTTTAAATATTGCAAAAGAAACAAATGTAACTTTTTCCACTAGTTCAATCGTAAAGAAAAAATAATTTTATGAGACTTCTTCCAATAAATCTAAAATCAAACTTCCAAAACCATGGAACTTTCCGAAAAGGAATAAGCGATTTTATCAAAATTCTATTTTTTATAGCATTATCACTCTCTATTACGTTTAGTAATTACGCACAGGAAGATGATTCAGATTTTTTAGAAAAAGTTCTGGAAGACAAACCTAAAAAGTCTGATCCCAAAAAAGCGACTCCACAAAATCAAACTCAGCCTACGAACACAAAAGATAAAAAGAAAAAACTCACTAAAGTTACAAAAAAAAATTCTAAACCTACCGCCAAGTTAGACCCAAACAAAAAAACGAAACCGGCAGGAACTGAGCCAAATAAACCAAATACAACTCAAAATATTGGAAATAATAAATTAAACTTGGAATATTGGATCCATGAAGAACTATTAATGAATCCACAAAATATCCCTGGCTTTGAAGAGCCTAAACTAGCGGATAATACTAATCCCACAAATCCAATTACCGTGAATAATCCCGATAAGCCGGTAGAAAAAAAACCGGTTGAAAAAGTCTTAGAGAAAGAATCTAAGCCAAATGCCTTTTTTACTTTTTTAAATGAATACAAAAAAATCATCTTTATTTTTGCCGCTATTATAATTTTTGCAATCTATCGCCTCAGGTATGCGGGTGCGAGGAATTATAATAATTCAGGTAGAATATTTAGTAAATTCAGAAATAAATAACAAAAGTAGGAGTCAGAATTGAAATCTTCATCTTGGGTTTTATTACCCATAACTATATTACTATTGTCTCTCGTGATTTTATACCCAAACTTCGCAGAAAGAGAATTAGAATTACATATTAGCCCCTCAGTAGCAAGTTTAGCAGAGGCAGAGAAAAAAGCACTTTTGGATAGATTCCAAGAGAAATGGAAATCCGAATACAATACGCAAAACTCGCTAACGGTAGAGCCTGACCCAGCACTAGGAATTCCGACAGAGAATTATTTTCTTGTAAAGGGTCGCTTTATAACATCTGCAAAAATCAACCAGATTTCACAGGAAAATATCAATTTATTTATTGAGTCAAAAAATAAATTAAGACCAACTAAAGTGGAATCATTTCTGAAAAACGGCAAATCAATGACAATCAAATTAGGTCTGGATTTACAAGGTGGAATGAGAGTTGTAATGAAAGGAGATTTCGAGGATTATGTTTCCAAGTTAAGAGATATTTATTCGAAAGAAATTTCTGATTTAAATGCAACGATAGCCGCAACAGATAAGTCCAAAGAAGACAAAGATAAAGCAAGTGTTAGGCTAAAAGATATAGAAGCAAGTTTTACTTTAACAGAATCTAGAAAGATCATCGAATTAGAAAAAGCGAAGTTAATCATTGATAACCGCTTGACCAATCAAAATCTTACAGAACCACAAGTTCGTATTCAAAAAGATCAAGACTCAATTGAAGTGTCTCTTCCAGGTGTTGCCAATTCTTCTCAAATCCTAGAAATTCTACAGAATACAGAAACGGTAGAATATCGTTTAGAAGAGCCACAAGATGCAAATAGCTACAGTCAATTAATTGAACGCTCCGAGCAAGAACTAATGGCTCAAAACAAAAGAGAAGAAACCGAAATCGTTCAATTTCAAAAAATTGTAACAGGTCGCCTAGGTAAAAAAATCAAAGAAGAATTTTTATCTAAGATGGAAGATAAATACAAAATTCCAAAAGACAAATACAAATTATACGCTTATTATGCAAGAGGGAATAAACCTAATTCCCCCCTACTTCCAAGAAGGTTTATTGTATTAGAAAAAGCAATTGCACTTTCTGGAAATGATTTAACTGACGCAAGACCTTCTTTTAATTCCAACAATTATGGATGGACTGTATCTTTCTCTTTAACTCCAGCAGGGACTGAAAAGTTTTTAGAAGTTACTAAGAATAATAAAGGTAGAAATCTAGCGATTATCTGGGGAGACCAAGTAATTTCAAGCCCAACGATAAATGAGCCAATAGCCGGTGGTCATGCAGAAATTTCGGGAAGTTTTAATCAGGAAGATGCAATTCAACTTTCTAATATTATTAGTGAGGGGGCTTTACCAATCCCACTTTCCGTACTCGAGATGAGATTTATCGGACCTACTCTTGGGATTGAATCCATTGAGGTGGGGCTAAAGTCTGTTATGTGGGGATTTTTATTGGTCATAATTTATATGTTACTATATTATAAATTAGCAGGACTTGTTGCTAATATTTCTCTAGTGGCTAATTTGGTGATTTTAATGGGACTTTTATCTTTAATGGATTTTACACTTACTCTTCCAGGGTTTGCCGGTATTATCCTCACAGTTGGTATGGCTGTGGATGCCAATGTAATTATTTATGAGAGAATCAAAGAAGAGTTAGTTGCTGGTAAACCTCTTCCTGTTGCAGTTACGCAGGGTTTTGAAAATGCGTTCTGGACAATCTTTGATAGTAATATTACTACTTTGATTTCGGGGATACTTATGATTCGTCTCGGTAATGGTCCTATCAAAGGATTTGCGATTACACTTTGTTGGGGTATTATTACTTCTATGTTCACTTCTTTACTTCTAAGTAGAGTTCTTTTGAATATACTGGTGAATAATGTTGGAATTAAAAAACTGAGACTAGGTTTTACTAAATACGAGGTGAAAAATGTTTAATATCAATTTTTCCAAATACAAATATGTTTCGATTACACTTTCGTTTATACTAATCATAACGGGCTTCATTTATACATTTGCTGTTCATAAAGGATTTGCCCATTCTTTAGATTTTAATGGTGGATTACGGGCAGTTGTCGTTCTTGATAAAAACCTGGGGCGAGCAGACATAGAAAAATTCTTCAAAGAAAACACAATTGAAGCACTTATAATTCAATTAGATAAGGAAAAGAATCATTATCAAATTGATATAGGACTTGATGCGGTTAAAAAAATAGAGGAATACAATAACCTAAATAAACCAGCAAATCCAGAAGGAAATAAAACCAAAGCTAGAGTTACTATTGATGAATTGATTTTTATGCTGACACATGGATTTAAAATTCCAGCAGATAGAATTCTGAGTGCAGACCAAGTAGGTGCGATTGTTGGTGGAGAGTTAACTTCGACTGGAATCACTCTGCTAATATCTACTCTTAGCATCATGACGATTTATTTAAGCTTTCGTTTTCAATTCAAATTTGCACTCGCAGCATCCTTAGCGTTAATTCATGATTTGCTCTTTGCATTAGCCGTGATTGGAGTTTTTCAAATCAAACCAAGCGTTCCTATTATTGCGGCACTACTCACTTTATTTGGATATTCGATTAACGATACGATCGTGATTTTTGATAGAATTCGAGAGAATATGAATTCTAAGGTAAAAGTTTCCACAGAAACGTTGATCAATTCATCCATCAACCAGACGTTAGGTAGAACGATTAATACATCTTTTACAACTCTTATTTCTATTTTAGCTCTTATCATAGGTGGGGCAGTTGAGTTATATGACTTTGCGTTTGTTCTTACGTTTGGAATTATCATTGGTACCTACTCATCTATCTTTGTTGCAGCACCGGTGATTGAAATTTATAATAAAGTATTTCATAAAGAAATGGTTTAATATACTAAAGAGTGAGAGTCAGACAGTGGGTAGCTACCCACTGTCTGACTCTCACTCTTTTTTTAATTCATGCCGTATCCTCTCAATTTCTCCGAAATTCTTGAAGCACTAAAAAATCTTTCTTTTAAAGCGATGGGGTATTCTTCCCCTAATCCGCCAGTGGCTTGTGTAATTACAGATTTAGAGGGAAAAATTCTAAGTAAAGCCCATACCCAAAAAACCGGTGGAAATCACGCCGAACGAGAGGCATACAAGAATTTTGCGCTAGAATTTCCAGACTGTAAAAGTATTCCTCATTTAGTTTTTGTTACACTTGAACCATGTACTCATTTTGGTAAAACTCCTCCCTGTATAGACTTGATCTTGGAATACAAACCAAGTTGCGTATACTATGGATTATCCGATCCGAACCCACTAGTGCAAAAAAGAAATGGATTAGAGGAGTGTCTACGTGCTGGAATAGAAATTTTACATAGTCCTGAAATTGAGAAAATCAGTAGAACTTTCTTGTCAGGGTTTATTTCTAGGATCAAAAAAAAAAGACCTCAAATCTTTATCAAGACTGCTTTATCAAAGGAAGGATTTTATTCTGACCTAACGAAAACAAAAATTTCTCTTTCTAATTCTAAATCCAATCAAATGACCCAGATGTTACGTGCTAAAGTCGATGCTGTTTTAGTTGGTCCCGGAACGGTACATACTGATTTGCCGTCACTAAATTTTCGGGGATTTGATAACTCGGAAATTCTTTCTTTAGAAAAGATGAGAACTAATTTTAAACCAAACATGCTAACGGAAAATTGGGAGTATTCGCTTACGCAAAGTATCTTTGAAAATACTATGACTATTAATTCTGTTCAGTTTCATAATACTAATTATAAGGATTACCAGCCTTTTAGAATATTTGTAGTAAGCTGTAACCAATTACCAAAAGATTTTTTTTTTGAAAAACAAACTTTATTAAATAAAGAATTACAAAGTAAAAAAGTTCTCTTTTTTCTTTTGGACTTTGAAAAAGAAAATCCAATACACGAAAAATTGTATGGAACATTGTCAGGTATTTCTTTAGAACACCCTGTAATTATTTCAAAGAAAGAGGAATTGCAAAGAAAGATATTTCAAAAATTCACAGACTTATCTCTGAATACAGTTTTAGTAGAAGGTGGAAATTTATTTTACAAGATGTTTTCTGAAAATTTAGATAAGAATGATTTAGTTTATTTCATTCATACAGACCAGTCTATAACGAAAGGAATTTTACCGGCTATAAATTTAAAGGACACAAAAAAGATGTTTGAGATTCAGCTAGAAAAAAATACATGGGAAGTATATGGGAGTTAACTATGTTCACGGGACTTATTGAAACCACAGGAATAATTTTAGAAAAAAAAGAAACCGATGGCGGAATGATTTTTAGAGTGGAAGCTAATTTAGAAGAGAACGATTTGAAACTGGGAGATTCTATTTCAATTAATGGAGCATGTCAAACAGTAACTGAGTTAAATCAGGATAAGTCACAATTCAAATATTACTCTTCGTATAAAACTTTAGAATTAACCAATTTTAAAAATTTAGAACCAGGGGATAAAGTCAACTTAGAACGTTCTGTTACTTACGGCGCCAGAATGGGTGGACATTTAGTACAGGGGCATGTGGATGGAATCGGAGTGGTTAACCGCCGTTATTCCAAAGATAATGGTGCAGTAGAAGTATTTGAAATAGAAGTTCCCGAGGAATTGTCGAAATACATTGTAGAGAGGGGAAGTATAACAATCGATGGAATTTCTTTGACTGTGGTTTCTGTCTCAGAAAATAAAATAGAATTAGTTTTAATTCCGGAGACTATTCAGAAAACAAATGCAGGTGAGTGGAATCCCGGTAAAATCGTAAATATAGAAACCGATATAATTGCTCGTTATGTTGAAAAAATGTTCCGTAGGTAAATTTTAGCGGGTTCTTAGAGTTACCCGCCAGTCATTCAGATTATTTCTTTCCGAGTAGTTCGTCAATGTCTGAGTCGTCTTTATCCTCAAACTTATTTTTGAATTCGTCATTTGTCATGATTTGAAAAAATAAATCCAATTTTGCTAACTTGAAAACATTTAAAATCATTGGTTTAAGTCCTACTAAAATCAAAACCCCTTTTTGGTTTTTAATGCTATTTAAAGATTTAATAAGACAACCTATCCCTGAAGAGTCAATGTAATCTAATTTGTTCATATCAATAGCAAGTGTTCCAGGTTTTGATTCCAATTGTTTGTTGTAAAGGGTCTCAAATTCTTCTGTATTTTCTATGTCAAACTTGCCATAAATTTCGATTACCTTGACATTACCTATATTATTTAACTTTAGCTCCATTCCTGTATATCCTTTCAGTAAATTAGCATAAAAAAACTAACTTATTTGACTAATCATATTTATGACATATAGAAAATCAATAGGTTTTTTTTATAGTTCAAAACTCTTTCTTTTAGAGCATGGTTAAAGAATGATACAACCAATTGAGAAAGCAATCGAAGAAATTAAGTCTGGAAGAATGATCATCCTCGTGGATTCAGAGGATAGAGAAAATGAGGGTGATTTAGTAATTGCGGCTGAATTTGCCGACAAAAATGCGATTAACTTTATGGCGACCCACGGAAGAGGGCTAATCTGCATCCCTATGACAGAGGAAAGGTTGTCGAAACTTGGACTAACTCGTATGGTTGAAAGTGGCGGAGACCATCATGGAACTGCGTTTACCGTATCTGTCGATGCTAGAGCCGGTGTTACAACTGGAATTTCGGCTGCCGATCGCGCAAAAACCATTGAAGTCCTAATTGGTGATTATTCCAAACCGGAAGATTTAATGCGCCCCGGTCATTTATTTCCCTTACAGGCTGTAAAGGGAGGAGTTTTACGAAGAGCAGGACATACAGAAGCTTCGGTAGACCTTTGTACGCTGGCAAATCTAAAACCGGCAGGTGTAATTTGCGAGATTATGAATGAAGACGGGACTATGGCTCGGATGAATGACTTGGGCAAATTTGCTGAAACCCATGGATTGAATATTTATACAATTGAAGACTTAATCCGCTACCGCCGAGAAAAGGACAAACTAATTCACTTAGAAGCAGAAGCACGTCTTCCCACTGATTATGGCGATTTTTTAATTAAAGCCTACACGACGGAAATCGACGACAAAACTCATGTTGCTCTTATAAAAGGAGATATTACTAAATTCGATGATGTGTTAGTTCGCGTGCATTCAGAATGTCTTACGGGAGATATTTTTATGAGTAACCGCTGTGACTGCGGACCCCAACTTCACGCTGCACTCAAACAAATCGAAAAAGAAGGAAAGGGCGTAATCGTATATATGCGCCAAGAAGGACGCGGTATTGGACTTGTCAATAAACTCAAAGCTTATGCAATCCAAGATACGGGACTTGATACGGTAGAGGCAAACGAAAAATTGGGATTTGCCCCTGACTTGCGCGACTATGGAATTGGAGCACAAATTCTCCGTGATATAGGTGTTGAAAAAATGCGGATAATGACAAATAATCCCAGAAAACTTATTGGTTTAGAGGGTTATGGTCTGGAAATTACAGGTCGTGTTTCCCTCGAAATCGAATCTGTAGAGGAAAATCACCAGTATTTGCTTACCAAAAAACATAAATTGGGACATATTCTAGGAATTCATTAAGCTGGACTGTCAATGAGGCAAATAGCATTTAGCCAAAGCTATAACGCCTTTATGATTGTAGCAATACCCTGCCCTACTCCGATACACATTGTGACGAGTCCGTATTTAAGGTTACGCCTTCTTAGCTCATGGACAAGACTTAGAGTCATACGGGCTCCACTTGCGCCAAGCGGATGACCAATTGAAATTCCACCACCATTCACGTTCACTTTTTCGAGATTCAAATTTAGCTCTTTAACTGTTGTAAGAACCATAGAGGCGAATGCTTCCGAAATTTCCCAGAGATCAATTTCTTCTTTTTTAAGCCCAACTCTTTGTAATGCTTTTAGAGAAGAAGGAATCGGACCAGTTCCAAGTAGAGATGGATGCACACCTGCAACCGCTGAAGTCACAACTTCGGCTAATGGAGTATATCCGTTATTTCTGGCAAATTCCTCTTCCATGATAAGCAGAACACAAGCTCCATCGTTTATGCCGGAAGAATTTCCCGCTGTAACAGTTCCCTGTTTTTTAAAAGCAGGCGGAAGATTGGCAAGAATTTCAAGAGTAGTTTCCTTTCGAATATGTTCGTCTTGATCGAGTAGAATTTTTTCAGAGTTCATTTCATAGACTGGTATAATTTCATCTTTCAAAAGTCCATTTAACTCCGCGTTTGCCGCCCTACTATGACTCTTGTATGAAAATATATCTTGCTCATTGCGGGATATATGAAACTTATCCGCCATGATTTCTGCTGATTCTCCAAGTGTGACAACTGGATAAAGCTGATTCATTCTTGGATTAATAAATCTCCAGCCAAGTGTTGAATCGGATAATGTATGATTACCCCTACTAAATCCTAGTTCCGGTTTTAACATCACAAGGGGAGAACGTGTCATACTCTCTACTCCGCCAGCAATAACAAGGTTTGCTCTTCCGGTTTCAATTTCCATTGCAGCTTGGTTTATTGCTTCTAACCCGGAGCCACAGAGGCGATTTACTGTTACCCCTGGCACTTCTTCGGGAAGTCCGGCGAGTAGAAGTGACATACGCGCCACATTTCGATTATCCTCTCCTGCTTGATTTACACATCCGAGAATGACATCATCTATTGGAATGGAGGATATTTTATTTCTATCTACTAAATTTTGAATTACGATAGCCGCAAGGTCATCCGGTCTAATATTTTTTAAAGCACCTTTGTATCTTCCGAACGGAGTTCTAAGTCCATCTACAATTACTGCTTTTTTCATTTCTTGGTTTTCCTGATTTTATAATCACTTTCTTCTAAGTAGATGAGTTTGTCCTCAGGCTTAATTATTGTTTCCTTCTTAGGGTTTAATACTATTTGCCCCAACTTAGAATCAATATACCCAATTAAAATCCATTTTTTTTGTTTATAAAAATTTTCTAATAGAGTCTGAAATTCTATAGTCTCGTCCGTGTAAACAGAAAGAGGTTTTATATCTAAATCAATTCCTCCTTTTTGCAAAAGTTGTTCATAGATTTGTAAAATTCCTGGATTGATTAATTCCATATTTAAAATCTTAGCTACAATTAAATTCCCTAGCACATAATTAAAATTAGACTCAGGAATCTTTCGAACAATTTCTTCGTTCTCAGGATTTTGAATTTCGCATAGAACTTGGTATTTGTATTTATCTGGATTTCTTTTCTTCAAATGAATTAATTTTAGAACTTTAAAAAGAGTATCCGTATCTTCGGATGAAGTATTTCCGCCGGATAAAATTTCTTCCGAGGAAAGTACTAAAATTTTATCAAATTTTTCTAAAGGTATTTTTTCTATAATTTCTGATTCAGAAGAAAACTCACAGGGATAAATAAAAATTTCATTCTCCTTGTTAGAAGAATTTGCGGCTACTTTACTTTTCCATTGAAGTTCAGACTCATTTGCATAGATAAAAATTTTTTTCTCCATTTTTTCAAACTCTTCAATCACATAAAGCACACGGGAATTCATTCCTATAATTGCAATTCTCTCTCCCTGCTCTTTTTGATTTTGTTTGGAGTTAAATTGAAATGTCATTGGATTCTCTTTCGTTTCTTTCTCCTTCCAAACAATTGATTTTTCAGATTCTGAAATTAAAATAAGTTCATCTTTTTCTCCAATCACAAAATCCGGGGGCGGTGTAAGGATAACAGAGTTATTCCGCCTAACTCCTATCGGTATTGCAAGCGGGTAAGAATTTAAAACAATAACAAAAGTTTTTCCGACAAAAGAAGTAGACCTATGAAAATAAATCTCGTTTCCTTCATAACTTAAAAGTTCATGAAAAATCGAATAGTAATTTGGATTTAAAAGTAAGAGAGAAATAAACTTCGCATTGTAGTAATTTTTATTAAAAAAGACCACGTTCTTATCTGAAATATAATCCAAATACTCACTGTTCTCAATTTCATTAAAATTAAGGAGAATTGGTATCGAAGTTTTCTCATTTTCCACAAGCAGTGAATGCAGAGAAATGAAAGTTTTAATCACATAGGAATCCTGCGTTAGTAGATTTACCCCTTCTCTATTTCCAGAATTATAAAAAACTAGTATAGCTTTTGATTGAATTAAATTCAATCGCTTTAAATCTGAGGTTTTATAGGAAAATCCTGTTCGAAATAAAATTTCTATATTGCGGTTTATCTTAGTTAGCTGTATTATCTCCGATTTCACTTCCTCACTTAGAACAACGACCGTTATCCTCTTTCCCTCTGTTTGGCAATACAAATTTAGCTCCGATAAAATGGAAGGCACTAGTTCATTCCAGCCAAGAATAACAATCGTATTTTCCTCATGCACTTTCCCTGTCCCTCTTTTAATCTCGTCAAAATAAGAATGAATTGTGGAGACAACGATAGCAATTATAATCCCATTAAAAATAATAATCCCAATAAAGGTAAGCAAAAGAGAAATGGATTTAATAAAAGTAGATTCATTTTGAATTGTATAGAGGCTATCTGGTCCTAGGAGGGACAAAAGAGCGAACCAAAACACATTTCCTTGTTCAAACTTGACACCAATGAGTGCGAAAATGCATCCGAAAAAAATTACTAAAAACGCAGCAATCACAAATAGAAAAAGCAACTGACGTCCCACGGACTTACTCAGTTGTTTCTGCGAAAAATATCCAAGTTTTTCTGAAAAAATTTTCTCTAGAAATAAAATAAACTTCATAAGCCTAATTTATTTCTAGAACGAAAACTTAAAAGTTAATTTTTCTATTCCTGATAAAGATTTACAATTCGAAAGAAACTCCAAAATTAATTTGCCTAGTTGCACCCGGATGAATTCCAATGGGAAGTCTACCTGATACATACACTCTATCCTGTAAATTTTTTCCGACGACAAATATAGACCATTTCTTTTCAGGATTTTTATAACCAATAGAAGCATTTACAAGTCCCACTGAGGGGATAATACCTGTATTCCCGTCTGGAGTTTCATCATTTGTATTCCATACATTCGCATAACTAATCCCGTTAATCTCTCTTACTTCTAACGCTCCCGGTTTTAGGTTTCGGTATGCGGCTAAGGAAGTGTACTGCTTCGCAATATGTTGGTATTCCGCTCTTGTGTAAAATCCATTTTTAAGTCTAAGTCCAAGCGCAATAGTATATACATCTTCTGGAACATAGGGCAAATGCCTTCCATTTGTATCAGGATTTACAATTCTTCCGTTTTGATCGAGTAGTACAAGAGGACGATTGATAAATTGAATTCGATTTTCTGAATCAATTACGTGCGGATAACGTTCATAAGTCTCATTTTTAGCATTGATCTTGGAGTAAATTAAATCAAGGGGAATTTCCATTCCTTTCTCAAAGAATTTCCCAAAGTCAAATGTAATGGAATTTTCAAAACCTTTGTGGCTACTTTTTCCAGTATTAACCGGTCTTGTTCCTGTTTCATTTGAAACCTCAGAAGTATCAATCACCTGGTCTCTAAAACTCATCATATAAACTGCTGTTTCGAGAAATAAGTATTTAGTTACGTCACCTCTAAACCCTGTTTCGTAATTTGTCGCAGTTTCAGCGCCTAATCTATAGTCTTCTCCGTAAGGGCTAATGGCAGTTCCGAACGTAGGAGGCGAAAAGCTCTTATGCGCTCCAGCAAACCAAGTCAGTTCATTCATGATGTCATAGGTAATCCCGAACCCAGGTAGTAAAATCTTTGTATAACTCTCTGTCCCCTTATCTACGAATAAAATATCGCCTGCATTAGTAGCAAGTCTATCTCTTACATCACGTGCAGTAGCTTTCCTTCTCTTGGTGTAAATTCCTTGGTTCACATGTTCATAGCGGATACCCGGTATTAACTTCAATTTGTCTGTGATCGAAATTCTGTCTTGCAGATAAACGGCGTAAGCCCGTATTGTTCTGTCCTGTTGGCTATAGGGAATTCCATCTCGAATGAATGGATAATTGAATGGAGCGTATGTCTGTTTAAAATTGACCTTGTTCATTTCTCCGTGAATTCTAACACCTGCGTCAATTTCATTTTTAATTCCCGCAACTTCTAAAACGGTTTCCAATTTAGATTCAATGCCTAATGTAGAGAATCCCTGATTACGCATTGGCGCCGTACTACGCATATACATTACATCGCCGGGTCTATTTCCAATAAAAGAAGGTGCATACGTTGCATATAAGTCACTCGGAGGAAGTGCTGGTGATCCCTGCTCCGTTAAATTATTGTATCCAAAATCCTGTCTCTGCCAATCCCTTCTTGCTCCAGTTCCGTACAACTTGGTAACAATTCTACTTCGCTCATTGATTTTGTATTCATGCCCGAGAACTACTGAACTTCTATCTAATTCTTTTACATCAAATTCTGCCGGATTGATTTTATAGTTTTTCCAGAATAAACCTTGCGTTGTACCATGGTATGTCGCTCTAGATTTTTGTTCATTGTAACCTAGTTTTAAAGTAATCGTATGATTTTCATTTATTTCGTGTGCTAATTTTAAATAAAAATCGTTTGCATTAAATGAATTGAAATCCCTATACCCATCTCCTTGTTTATGTAAAAAGGAAACGTCTACTGATGTTTTGCCCCAAGTCCCACCATACTGCGTAAAATTAGAGATAAACCCATTATTACCCGCTACTACTTTATTAGAAAAGGTAGGAATTCTTGGAGCCTTTCTAGTGACGAAATTAATCACCCCACCAATGGTAGACGGTCCAAAAAGAATCGAACCTGATCCTTTCACTACTTCAACCCTTTGCATCCTATCAATATTGGGAAAATAATAACTTTCGGGCTGACCATAAGGGCTAAGAGATGTTAATACCCCATCTTCTAAAAATAATGTTTTTCTAGACTCTTCATTGCTAACCCCTCTAAAGGAGATATTCGGTGTTAACCCCGCCGAATCCATAAAACGAGTAGAAGCTCCTGGAACTCTACGCAGCACTTCCATAGCGTCTACCGGTTGTGTTTCATCTAAAAACTTTTTTGAAACTACAGTTGCTGAGCCTGGAATTTTTTTAAGGCTATCTTTATTATCCCCAATTACATCAATTCTTGTTTTCTCAGCTAATTTTTCCCACTTTTCTTTGATTTCTTCTTTTGTAAGCGGTTTGGGTTCATTCTCCTGTGCGATTAATGGTGAAAATACTAAAACAAATAATAAAATTTTTACTGAATACTGCATATTAGTCCCCGTCTCCATCTCCCAGACCCGGCGTAAAACTAGAACCAAGATTCCCTGCAAGTTCAACAGTGAATAAAATTTTTAGTTCATTCAAAAGAGTATGCAACTCTCTCACTTTTGTATTTGTTCCAGCCAGTAAATCTCCTTTTAAATCCAGAATCTCAGTTGCCTTGGATTGTGTTTCTTTTATTTTTGCACGAACTCTTTCATCTAGAGATACATTGTAATACCGAACATAATCGGAAAATCCGACACCCCCGTTCCCGGTGTAAAATGCAGATATGCCGCTAAGATTATTTCCAATTGCAGTAATGCTTGTATTAGAAAATCTAGTTTCCACGTTTGTAGGCTTAACCACTCCAGCAGACTC
>JAGOHK010000049.1 GCA_017996175.1 Leptospiraceae bacterium | reverse complement strand
CCTTCCAAGAAATAGTGAATCGCTAATTTATCTTGCAATGGTTTCATTAATGGCGAAAAGAATATCAGGTTTTTCTAATACACGCAAGCTTACGAAACGTTAGACGGCTTTTCAGACACGCTCTAACGCATATGCTTGGAAATACTGTGAGCGCAGAATTTTATTTTTCCACACTACTTACATTTGTATTTTCTGGTTTGATACTCGCTTTTTTTACTTACCAATCGCGAAAGCTAATTTATGAAGCTGTGAATTTAGAAAAAGCAAAGATGCAAGTCAGTCGCTATTTTTCGCCTAACGTATTTGATAAGATAACAACTGCCGATGATAACCTTGTAAATTCTTCTGGGAGAAAACAAGAAGTAGCCGTAATGTTTACGGACATTCGAGATTTTACTACACTCAGTGAAACCCTGAAACCAGAAGAAGTTGTGGAACTTTTGAAAGAATACCATGCAAAGATGGTAAATATCATTTTCGAAAATGGTGGGACTTTAGATAAATTTATTGGTGATGGAATTATGGCTACCTTCGGGACACCTGATACAAAACCAGATGACGCATACCGAGCAGTAATCGCTGGAATCGAAATGAAAAAGGCATTAGTAGATTTGAACTCTGAAAGAAAAAAAAGGGGGCAAACAGAAATTCGCCAAGGGGTTGGAATTCATTTCGGAAATGTCATCGCTGGAAATATTGGAACAGAAAATCGTATGGAATATACAGTCATCGGGGACACAGTCAATCTTGCGAGTCGAATCGAAAGTAAATGCAAAGAGTTGAAGTCTGATTTTTTAATTTCTGATTCTGTTAAGGAGAAATTAAACAACAGAATTCCCACTAGAAATTTAGGCTTACACTCTGTTAAAGGAAAAACGGAATCAGTGACTTTGTATGAAGTAATATCGTAAATGTATTTTACATAGGTAATTAAATGTTTACTATTTTTCTTGAATTATATTTTAGTTTGGAATTCTATGGATAAAATATATGGAAAATCAATCCGAACTACTAATTTATCAAACACCTGACGGTGTAACAAAAATTGAAACTCGCTTACAAGATGAAACTGTTTGGCTGACTCAAGCACAACTCTGCGAACTTTTTCAGAAATCGAAATCTAGCATTAGCGAGCATATCAAACATATCTTTGAAGAAGAAGAGTTAGAGCAGGCTCGAACTGTTCGGAAATTCCGAACAGTTCAAAAAGAGGGCAACAAAGATGTCGAAAGAGAAATAGAATATTACAATCTAGACGTCATTATTTCAGTCGGTTATCGTGTGAAGTCTCATCGAGGCACGCAATTTAGAATCTGGGCAACACAACGTCTTAGAGAATACATTGTCAAAGGATTTACTCTCAATGATGATTTATTAAAGAACGGAGGCAAAGGCAATTACTTTGAAGAGTTACTCGCTCGTATCCGCGATATACGAAGTTCCGAAAAAGTATTTTGGCGTAAAGTTTTAGATATTTATGCAACTAGTATTGACTACAATCCAAAAGAAGAAATTTCGAAAGAGTTTTTTAAAGTCGTTCAAAATAAAATGCACTGGGCAGCACATGGAAACACAGCGGCAGAAATTATTTATACTAGAATTGATGCGACAAAACCAAATTTAGGTCTAACAAATTTTAAAGGAAAAAAGCCAACCCAACAAGAAACAGAAATTGCAAAAAATTATTTGAATGAAAAAGAATTAAATATTCTAAATAGAATGGTCACTGCTTATTTAGAAGTCGCCGAGTTACAAGCTCTAAATCAAATCCCCATGTATATGAAAGACTGGATCGCAAGACTAGATGATTTTTTAAAAATGACAGGCAAAGAAATTCTGAATCATGCCGGCACTATTAGCCACCACCAAGCAATCGAAAAAGCACGAATAGAATTTGAGAAACATAAGGAAAAATTGAAAGATGAAATATCGCAAGTAGAGGAGGATTTTATTAAACAAATCACTGCGGCGGAGAAGAAGTTAGGGAAGAAGAGGAAGTGATGTCTACGAATACTATTGAACGATTAAAACAAGCAGATGAATTTTATGTACCAGCTATTTATGATTTTCTATTTCTAAAAAAACATTTTCACGAAGCTGAAACATATAAGGTATTTGATTCAATTGATTTTCCAATTATTTGGAGGTAACCAATGAAAAAAGAAACTAGTATCAAATTTTTTGAAGAGAAACAAGTCCGCTCTATTTGGAGTGAAGACGAAGAAAAATGGTATTTTTCTATTGTAGATATTATTGCTGTATTATCCGGTAGTTCGAATCCTAATAATTATTGGAAAGTATTAAAACATAGACTGAATAAAGAAGGCAGTGAGTTGGTTACAAACTGTAACCAACTGAAAATGAAATCATCAGACGGAAAATTTTATAAAACTGATGTCGCCGATACAGAGCAAATATTTAGACTTATACAATCAATTCCATCTCCAAAAGCCGAACCCTTCAAAGTATGGTTAGCGCAAGTTGGTCGAGAAAGAATTGATGAAATGGAAGACCCGGAAATCGGAATAGATCGTTTAATGGAGACCTATCTACGAAAAGGTTATTCTAAAGAATGGATCAACCAACGACTAAAAAGTATAGAAGTAAGAAAAGAACTTACTGATGAATGGGAAAAAAGAGGCGTAGACAAAGGTAAAGGTTACGCGATATTAACCGATGAAATTACTTCTGCATGGAGCGGCTTTTCAACTAAAGGTTACAAAAATTACAAAGGTCTAAAGAAAGAAAATCTGCGGGATAATATGACTAACCTTGAATTAGTTTTAAATATGCTTGCAGAGGCCACGACTACCGAAATTTCAAAAGAAAAAAAGCCTAAAACATTTAAGGAAAATAAAAAAATTGCAAAACAAGGTGGAACGATTGCAGGTAATACTCGTAAAGAGATTGAGGAAAAGACTGGTAAGCCGGTAGTTTCTAAACTTACTGCCAAACAATTACGCCAAGATAAAAAGAATGAATTATCAAAAGACTAATTCTTCTAGTTAAAAAAGCTTGCTATCTCTAAATTCCAAGGGAAAAAAGAAATTATGGAACAGGTAAATTATATACCAAACGCCAAAAGTAATTACCCATAGGGATTTTCTAAGAGTAGTGTTTGGTATGTATCGAACGCATTTCTTACAATAAGAAAAGTGCAATTACTTTTGGCGTTCAGTATAAATAGCCGACTCACTATTAAAAATCCATTAAAATAAAAACATTGGACACTTGGTATACGAGTTTTGCGACTAATATTAGTTAGATGCTATTTGCAAATTATATGTTTAAAGGAAGGAAAAAATGAAAAATATTTTTTACAAACTCAATAGAATACATTTTTTTATGATGATTTTTTTAATCCAATTTATGTATTCTAATTGCGTCATGAATTTTACCAATGGTGTTAAATATCAATTTGTAAAAAGCTATAAAAAAACTCAACAGGAAGAAATTGTTTATGAATTTAAAGAATCATTTCCTGGAATAATAAACGAAATTAAACAGGCATTTATAGAGATACTGCAAAGCCCAAATTTAAAAAAAATTCAATATAGATTCATTTTACATTCCAATAAGGAAATTTGTATTCATCCTGAAAAAAGTGAAGAACGTATTCTATTTAAAGAATGCCTTCCTTATGAGAAAAGATTGATGGAGTTAAGTTTTTTCCCTATTTTTATTCCGAATAAAAATACTGAATTAGTTTGGGATCCAAATAATAAAAATGAGATTATTAAGATTTACTATTGGAGAATTAGCTTAGCAGCAGCTCAAGTGAATCCAAAAATCAAAAATGAAGACGAAGAGTTTATAGAAACTTATTTTTATCGAGGTGAAAAACTTGAAATAGAAAATAAATTTGCAACCAATAATATGGGTAATAGATCAATTTATCAACACTTGAGGCAATCTGGAAAATTTAAAAGAGAAAGGAATCAAATTTTAATACCGTTCAATGCAATTTTTTATTTAGGTAATGAAGAAAAAACATTATCATTCTTTTTATATAAAAAAGAAGACCTTAAACAATTTGAATTAGTAGTAGAACCTCATCTAAAAGAATACTATTCTAATTTTTCCAGTAATTATAATTATACATATAAATATTTTACTGGAAAAAATGTGAAAAGAAGAATAGATAATTCGAACTATTTATATTACTTCCCGACAGTATTTTGGGGGGGATTAATAATACCAGCATTTGCTACAGATGTAGTGGTGTATCCTTTACTCATAACAAGCTGTTTTCCCTATTTCTTCGCTTTTGGAGTAAGATCACCGAATAGGTGTAACAGTGAGTCTTTTGCTCCTTAATGAAAAATCTAGATATTAAAAAGAGAAATAAATATTGCTAAAATAATTCATAAACTTTAGAATGAATCTTACTTGATGTATAAAGGAGCAAACAGCACCTAACAAAGAGTATCCACTGCGAAGCCACGAAAAGATGTGGCTTGGCAGAAGAAGAGATAAAAATTATTGAGGGCATTTAGTATTTGGGCACGTTCGATACGCTTGCTAAGAAGCAAGCTACTCAGTGACCGTACTTTTTAGAAGTAGATTAGTAAAGAGCCCGACCCTTAAACGATATGCAATGCTGTCAAGTTAAGGAAATCTAGCAAAGACTACCACCGATTAAAATACGATAAAAGATGATGTGAATTCAAATCGAATCTGTTATCGGTGATCTCGGTGTCCATCGGTGGTAATCTTTAAATGGCTTTCTACACCACCCGGCAAAGATTATCTCCCCAAAAAAGAAATGACACCCTGTCTTGTACTGAAATTCTGACAAGTAGAGGAACCTAAACATGGCTGAAGAGAACAAAGAAAAGAAAAACAAAAAAGTTGCGAAAATGAGTGCTACAGAACTAGAGGCTGCTTTAAAAAAAGCTTCTGAAAATAAAAATTCTGACTTAACAAAATACGTGCAACATATTAACCAAAGAAAAGCAGAACTCAAAAAATAACTATCACAAACGGGGCGTTTTGCGCTCCACTTTCATTCTAAAAATCCTTGATTCAATTTATCAACATTCGACACCAATATGGAGCTAACGTTTTATACGATGGTTTTTCTTGGCATATCAAACCAAACAGCAAAATTGGACTCGTAGGTCCGAACGGAGCGGGTAAGACCACTTTGTTCCAAATGGCTACTGGTTTAATCAAGTCAGACGAAGGAGAATTGGTTCGAGCAAAAGATACAGTCATCTCCCTATTTCATCAAATTCCAAACTTTGATGAAGAGAAATCTGTAATCGAAACTGCGCTCATTTCCAATACACTTTATAAAAAATACTTAGAGCGAAAAGAAAGTATCGACAAACGGTTCGAAACCACAGACCACGAGAGTGATGAGTTTGAAAAATTACTCGCCGATCAAGCAGAGTTAGAAGAATTTGCGCATACTCACGATTTACACAACCTAGAAATCAAAGCAAAAAAAATTCTAAGCGGACTTGGGTTTAAAGATGATGCATATAATAGACAAGTAAAAAACTTTTCTCCTGGTTACCACCATAGAATCGGACTCGCAATCGCACTTTTAAATCCGTACAATTTACTATTACTCGATGAGCCTACAAATCATTTGGATGATACAACAAAAGAATGGCTTCGCGATTTTTTAAAATCCATTAAGACTACATTTGTAATTGTGACTCATGATCCAGAATTTCTAAATGATGTTACTGATACGATAGCCGAAATATCTAGTAAAGGAATTATAGAATTCAAAGGAACTCTTGAAGAATTTTTAGAAGAGAAAAATGAACTCCACGAAAAACTAAAAAATCAATTCAAAAAAGAAGAAGCTTATCTAAAAAAGCGAATGGACTGGATTGAGAGATTCAGGGCGCAAGCAACAAAAGCAAGACAAGTTCAAAGTGCGATTAAAAAATTAGAAAAACGAGACTCAGTAGAAAACCCAGAAGACATTTTTTGGAATAAAAAACCAGCCTATCGTTTTAATCATATCCCAGATGGAAAAATCACATTTAGATTGGAAGATGCAAGTTTTCAATATGAAAAAGACGGGAAAGTAATTTACAAAGACGCAAACTTAGAAGTATCCGCAGGTGATAAGATTGCCCTAGTAGGTCCAAATGGAGCTGGTAAATCCACTCTCATGCGATCAATCCTCGGCAAACATAAATTATCCTCTGGAATAATTTACTTTGGTCCAAAAACTCGTATTGCTTATTTTTCCCAGACTCATGGAGAAGACTTACATCCATCTCTCAATATGATGGAATCTATTTTAAAAGTGTATCCGGATATGTCCGATGAAGCAGTTCGAACTATATTAGGTCATTTTTCTTTTTCGGGAGATACGGTTTACAAGAAAGTATCCGCTATGTCTGGTGGAGAACAAAGTAGGCTTCGTATGGCGCTAATGGTTTTAACTCCAGCAAATTGTTTATTTATGGATGAGCCTACAAATCATTTAGACATGGTGACAAGAAATGCTCTGAAACATGCACTAAAGGATTTTCCGGGATCTATTTTCATCATCAGCCATGATCCTGATTTTCTAAAAGGTCTTTGCGATAGAACCTTCGAACTTTCAGGTGGAGTATTAAAAAATCTAAATTGCTCTTTTGACGATTATCTCAAGTTTCACAAAGAAGGAGTTTACGGTGAAGAAAGCCAATCCGCAAAACCAATTCGCCAGAAGGAAACAAACGCAAGTAAGAATAATGATAAAAACCGCCTGAAAAAAATCCAAAAAGAAATCGCAGATATTGAAACTCGACTTGAATTATTAGAGAAAAACAAAAAGCATTTAGAAGAACTTTTGGCTGACCCTGGATTTTTTAAGAATAGAAGTTACCAGACTGAATTGGATAATTATAACGAAACCAAAAAAGAGATTGCCAATTTAACCGATAGATGGGAAATATTAAGCGAGGAAATAAGTTAATGAATATTAGCCCGGATGAACTAAAAAGAAGGTTAGACGAAAGACAGAAAGGCAATGATGAGTTCATTTTATTAGATGTTCGAAATCCAAACGAACAAGAAATTGCAATTATCCCCGGCACAGATTTACTTATTCCCTTGCCAGATTTCGATATAGAAATGTCCAAACTAGACGAATACAAAACAGAAGGAAAAGAAATTATCGTTTATTGCAGAAGCGGTGGACGATCCACTACCGCCTGTGGAAAATTAAAGCGAAATGGATTTCCAAAAGTTCTAAACTTGGAAGGCGGAATTCTTTCTTATTCCGATGAAGCCGATCCCTCGATTCCTAAATATTAAAATTAACGTCAGCTCGACATAAGAAAATTATCCTTATTAGCGTAAGCGTCATCACCATGAAAAGGCGATCGTTTCTCGGGGATCAAAATAAATATAAAATTCTATTCAGAATAACAGATTCCCGATAGAAAATTTCGGAATAACCTTGGCGACAAATTCAAAATCCTAACATAGAGTTCATGTTAATTAATAATTCTTGTCTGTATAGCATATTGCAAAATTCTGTTTAAATAGAAGCAGTAAAAACAGCATTTCGTCGTGTTAGTGCTATCTGCTAGGGAAAGGCAATGGATAACCAATTATCGGATTTCGTAATCAAAACTCTCGAGGCAAATATTCCTGTAATCCAGAGATATGTAACAGACAAAGTCGGTCCGATGGCGAAAGAAGTCATCAAAAACGATGAGCAGATGAAAACAATTTTTAAAACCGTCTATCATCTTTTACCTTTTGCTGTTAGAATGGCAGTTAGCGAAAATGATTTTATGACTTTCGCAATGAAAAATAAACATGTCCTACTTGATATAACAGAAAATACCTAAGGCTAATATGGATTAGTCGATAAGAGAATTTAGTAAAATGAAAAAAGAAATTAGTGATAGATACGAACCACAAGCAGTAGAAAAAAAATGGATTGAATATTGGGAAAAAAATAATTCCTTTCAAGTCGACTATTCCAGAAAAGATCCTTTTTCTATAGTAATTCCCCCGCCTAACGTTACGGGGACACTCCATATCGGTCATGCTCTCAATCATACTATCCAAGACATTATGATTCGAATCGAGCGCAAAAAGGGAAAAGCCGCTCTTTGGGTTCCAGGAATGGATCATGCTGGAATTGCGACACAGGTAGTCGTTGAAAAGCAACTTGCGGCTAACAAACAAAGTCGCACTGATTTCACGAGAGAAGAATTTATTAATAAAGTCTGGGAATGGAAGGCAAAGTCCGGCGGACAAATCACACACCAACAAAAGATGCTTGGTGAAAGTGTGGATTGGTCAAAGGAAAGATTTACTTTTGACGAAGGTTTATCCAAAGCAGTAATCAAAGTATTTAGAACTTTATTCGATGAAGGTTTGATCTATCGTGGTGAAAGAATTATCAATTGGTGTCCTGTAACAAAGACTGCCATCTCTGATATCGAAGTTGAATTTAGAGAGACAAAAGGATTTCTTTACCATCTACGTTATCCTATTAAGGGGACAAGCGATTACATCGTAGTAGCCACAACTCGACCTGAGACAATGCTTGGTGACGTTGCTGTTTGTGCTCATCCTGATGATCCGCGTTACTCCTCAAAAAAAGGGGCTACTCTGATTTTGCCTCTCATGAACCGTGAAATTCCGCTACTCTTTGATACATTTGTAGACAAAGAATTTGGAAGTGGGCTTGTAAAAATTACTCCCGCACACGACGCAAATGACTACGAAGCTGGAAAGCGTCTCGGACTAACACCAATTAATATTATGAACACTGACGCATCTCTCAATGAGAATGCGGGTGTTTACAAGGGCTTAGATCGTTATGCCGCTAGAAAAAAGATTATTGAAGACTTGCAAAATCTAAATCTAGTCGAAAAAATTGAAGATTACACCAATTCAGTTGGTCATAATCAAAGAGGTGGTGCAGTAATCGAGCCTTATCTCTCTACACAATGGTTTGTAAAAATTAAACCTCTAGCAGATGAAGCATTGAAAGTAGTGCGTGATGGGCAAATTGAGATTATCCCCAAAATGTGGGAAAAGACTTATTTCGAGTGGATGGAGAATATCAAAGATTGGTGTATTTCCCGTCAGCTCTGGTGGGGGCATCGAATTCCGGCTTACTATGCGCCTGATGGTTCTATGGTAGTTGCGGAAAGTTTAGACGAAGCGTTTGATTTATTAAAAGTAAAAAATCCGAACCTTAAAAAAGAAGAAATTTCCCAAGATGAAGACGTGTTAGACACTTGGTTTTCGTCTGGCTTATGGCCGTTTTCCGTATTTGGTTGGCCTGAGAAAACAGAAGACTGGAAACGGTTTTATCCAACATCAATTCTTGTAACTGGTTTTGATATTATTTTCTTTTGGGTAGCTCGTATGATTATGTTCGGGCTCAAGTTCAACGAAGGTGTGATTCCATTTAAAAAAGTTTTGATACACGGACTAGTGCGCGACAAACACGGAAAGAAATTTAGCAAGTCACTGGGTAATACCATTGATCCGCTAGATATGATGTCGAAGTATGGAACAGATTCGTTTCGATTTTTTCTAGCAGCGACTCTTCCCGAAGGCAAAGACATTTTATTCGATGAAAGTAGACTCGATGGTTATCGTTCCTTTTGCAACAAGATTTGGAACTCTAGTCGTTTTATATTGATGAATCTTCCGGAAAATTTTGAACTAAAAGAAATGAATCCAACTGAGCTTGAATCTAGCGATGCTTGGATATTAAATCGTTTTAATCAATGTTTATCAGGATATGAGAAAGCCTATAGCGAATATCGTTTCTATGAAATGGCTTCTCTTATTTATGATTTTATCTGGGGTGATTTGTGTGATTGGTACATTGAACTTGTAAAACCGCGCATTTATGGAAAGTCAGGCGACAAATCCCTCGAAACCGCAAGACAGACTTTGGTGCACGTTTTGTTATCCGCTCTCAATTTGCTTCATCCATTTATGCCTTTTATTACAGAAGAAATTTTTAGTGTGTTTTCTGAGAAGGCACTTTCGAATTCTGATTGGGCGAAACCTTTCGTCATTGGAGATTCTACAAAAGTAGAAAAACTTTCTCTTTTAATTGAGATCGTTTCCAAAGTGCGCGTAGTTCGGGCTGACTTGAATATTCCTCCTGACAAAAAATGCAAAATGATTATCAAGTCGAAAGATTCTTTGACAAAAGAAATCATCGAAGAAGAAAAACTTTCTATCTTGCAGTTGTCTCGTGCCGAAGAGTTATCGTTTACTCCCGATTATGCGACGGAGCAGTCGGATTCTATTGCCGCATTCTCTCGTGGGGAAATCATTCTTCCGCTTTCTGGGATGATTGATTTTGGCAAAGAGCGCGAACGATTGAACAAAGAAAAAACTTCTCTCGAAACAGATATGGAAAAAATTAACAAGAAGTTAACCAATCCTGAATTCATCTCCAAAGCCAAACCAGAAGTAATCGCAAAAGAACAAGAGAAGATGGATGGGTTGAAGTCGAAATTGGAAACAGTTGTGAAGAGTTTGGAGAAGTTGGGTAAATCATGAAAGTATTACTCCTCGGCAGTGGTGGAAGAGAAGCGGCTTTAGCCTATAAAATCAGACAATCACCTTTATTGAAAGAACTGAAAGTATTTCCGGGTAATGGTGGTTTTCCGCAAGAAGAAATTTTACCCAAAGGATCAATCAATCTGAAAGACAAAACAAATACGATAACGTTTATCCAAAAAGAAAAGTTTGACTTAGTTGTAGTTGGTCCCGAAGAACCGTTAGTGGACGGAATCGCAGATTGGTTAGAAGAAGTGGGAATTCCTTGTTTCGGTCCTTCTAAATACTGTGCACAGTTAGAAGGTTCCAAGGATTTTGCTAAGACTCTTATGAAAGAATTTGGAGTTCCTACAGCACGCTACGAAACTTTTTCCGATTATGATTCTGCTAAATCCTACTTAGAAAAAGACGGGGTTCCTATTGTCATCAAAGCAGATGGACTAGCTGCGGGAAAAGGTGTGACCGTTTGTTTTCAAATGGATGAAGCACTCCAAGCATTGAAAGAAATTTTTCTAGATAATAAGTTTGGTGCGAGTGGGTCGAAGGTAGTGATTGAAGAATTTATGCAGGGCGAAGAAGCTTCTATCTTTGCAATTTCTGATGGGGCTAATTTTATTATACTTCCAGCTTTGCAAGATCACAAAAGAGCATTTGACGGAGACAAAGGACCAAATACCGGTGGAATGGGTGCGTATTGTCCTGCTCCGATTGCGACTCTTAAAGTATACGAACAAGTCCGAAAAGAAGTTTTCCAACCAATGCTGGATGGACTTAGAAAGAAAGGATTTCCTTATAAAGGATTACTCTATGCGGGGCTTATGGTGGATAAGTCAGGTTATGCGCGAGTGGTGGAATTTAACTGTAGATTCGGGGATCCTGAAACTCAAAGTTTAATGCTTCTGATTGAAGATGACCTGCTCGAAATTTTTCTACAATCCGCTAAGGGTAGCTTAAAGAAAAATGAAATTAGCCTTAAAAAGGGCTCGTCCTGTATTGTAGTTCTTGCGGCAGAAGGTTATCCGAATGAGTATGTGAAGAATATCGAGCTTACTTTAAAAGAGCCTAGTTCAGAAAACGTAAAAGTATTTCATGCGGGGACTACAATTTCCAATGGAAAATTAATTTCCACAGGAGGACGCATACTCGGAATTAGCTCCTATTCCGAAAACTTAAAGTCTGCGATTGACAATGCCTATCATTATCTAAAGGGTAATCGACAAGATAATACTTTTTATCGCAATGATATCGGACATAGAGCGTTATAGGGGCTAAATGGTATATGCCGTTTCTTGTTTCTGGAAATCTGAATCGAATTAAAACTAATTCTCTTGTGAAGTTTCAAAAGAACTTTGGATTGATTCTTTCTGTAAACCAGTTCGAAAAACAACAATACCAAATGATTCAATCTGCCTTAAAGACAAAGTGTAATTTCGTGCAAGTTTTTTCTAACTTACAAAAACATGAAGTTCTTTCTTTGGTATTTCTCATATCGCAATTTGGAGATGCACTGCTTTCTGAAATTCCGCCAGACTATGCTTACTTTGATGAGATTCCCTATATTATTGAGTGGAATGATGGTGCTTATACAATTCCGTTCGAAGTCCTAGATTTTTTAGCGCACGAAAAAATTTTCAAAGACCAGAATTATCTTTTTGCTCTTCTTCCTCTCATGCCAGCGAAAGAAAAAAAGGCTTGGATTAAATGGATTGGAACTGATTATGAAGGTGAATCGGATCGAGATTTGAACCATGAGCTTTATGCGAAAAGTCGCGTTTTACAAAAACCATTTAAGGCTAAATCTTACATTCATGAGAATGAATTTTTTTTGGAACAACTCTGGCAACCCGGAACGAACAAAATTGTAGACTGGTATTATAAGGGGCTTACGACTTTTTACTTCGCGATGCAAGAGTTAGCAAGAGTGGAGCATGATCCTTTTTTTGTTCACGTGTTAGAAGAAATTAAAGCTGGAAAATATGTTTTGAAAAAAGCTCCGCAAGAATTTGGTGATGTTGAGCGTTATAAATTAGTTGCAACGGTGGAGGGTAAGAGTCTGCAACTCAGGGAGACAGCCTTTAGTTGGGAATTCGAAAAGAAAAAACAAGGTGATTACCTTTTTTACAACATTTAGAACATTACTAAACTCTAGAAATTAATTTCCAAAATAAAGAATACCTAATATATATTGGAACAAATAAGGTAAAAGCCTTAGAAATTAAAATTGACAATAAATTTACTAAGTTTGTCAATAAATTTCCATAAAACCCTTGAAAGTTTAAAATCCTTCTTTACTTAAAATCCTTTCCATCTTAGAGTAGCATCTATGAATTTGATAAATCATTGTACCGAAATAATTAAATCTAGTCTGACAGATATTTTCATTCAGAACTGGACTTTGGTGCCAATGAAAAAATACTTACAAATCGTTTTTGCTCTATTATTATTTTTATCCTGTATAAGTGGAGGTAGTTTAAAAAATTCTCCTTCTTCCAATTTGGATTTACAAGGTCATCGAGGTGCGCGGGGATTATTTCCGGAAAATACTCTTCCGGCATTTAAATCTGCGATGGATTTAGGAATGACTACTTTAGAGTTGGATACGGTATTAACCAAGGACAAACAACTTATTATCCACCACGATGAAAACCTTAACCCCAAATTATGTAAATGGTTAAATGGGGATAAGGTTGAATCACTTCCAATTAAAAATTATACTGTTTCAGAATTAAAAGAATTGGATTGTGGTTCTTTGAAAAATACTAATTTCCCTGAACAACAAATTGTTCCGGGTACAAAACTTTCTACCTTAAAGGAATTTCTTCAATTTGTAAAAGAATACGAAACGGAACGCAAAATACAAAAATCTTTTTTATTCAATATTGAAACCAAATTGAACCCTAAACAATACTCAAAAGAGGAAATACTGGAATATGCACAGGTTATGGTAAAAACGATCGAAGATGCAAAAGTTGTAAAACAATCCACAGTTCAATCCTTTGTATTAGAAGTGTTACCTGAAGTAAAAAAACTAAACAAAGATATTTATGTTTCTGCACTCTTTGCTCCTTCAATAGCGGATTACAGTCTTTTAACTCTTGGTTTTTCTTCACCGGGTAAATCTATAATCGAGAGAACAAAGGAAATAAAGGCAGAAATAATTTCTCCCTATTACGAATACGTCTCTCCTGAGTTCGTTCGGATAAGTAAGGAAAATAATATGAAAGTAATTCCTTGGACAGTGAACGAAAAGGATTTAATGCGTAAAATGATTTCTTTTGGAGTAGATGGAATCATTTCTGATTACCCCGATCGCCTGAAATCAATTCAGCAAGAAAAAAAAGAATCACAATTTAAATATTAAAAGAGGTTTGTTATGAGTTTTCTAGATAAAATAAAAAAGATTTTAATTGGCGAAAGGGATATTTCTACTAACGCTCATTCCAAAAAAATTACTTTTGAGAACGATAATGGAGTTATTTGTTACAAGATAGATGGAATTCAATACAATACGTTAGACGAAATTCCTGACCCTAGCGATAGGGAACAAGCAAGAAGAATCACATTCAAATAGAGGTTAATAGATGTCAGAAGACCATATTCCAATTGGATTAAATCCAACCAGTTTTAAGCCCTACAAAGTTATGATAGCGGAAGATTCTACAGCAGATCGAAATCTTTTGAGACGTTATTTGCAATCGGAGCGCTTCGAAATTTTGTATGAATCCAATAATGGAGATGATTTGTTATTTTATTTAAAGGAATCGATTAATAAGCCTGATATTATTTGTCTTGATATAAATATGCCAAATAAAAATGGTCTCGAGGTAATTCAAGAAATCCGCAAGTCCTATACAGCGATGAAAGTAGCAGTTATATCAGCCTCGACAGATAAAAATATAATCCAGAATTTAATTCATTTAAAAATAGAAGCATTCGTAAAAAAGCCATACAATCGCTCACAGATAATTCAAAAATTAGCATTGGCATTGGGAAGGAATGAAGAACAGGCAAAAGAGCAAACAGGTCCTAATTTGAATTTAGGAAATCTTGTAATTCCACCTCTTCCTGCGGTTGCGATCAAAGTAACCACTTTCGATATGACTAATCCGACTGGTGGAAGCGAAGAGCTAGAAAGAATCATAAGCCCTGATAAATCCATTACTACAGATATTATGAAAATTGCGAATTCTGCATTTTATGCTAGATCTGGTAAGGTACATACTCTAAAAGATGCAATTACACTTCTCGGAATGAAAACCGTAAAGAATTTAGTTTTACTCCAAGCGAATAAACAATTTAGCAAAAATTTGAAAGGAGAAGTTTATCAAAAACATCTGCAAGAATTACCAATATTATCCGCTTTAATTGCGTATGATCTAACAACGCCACTTGGAATGAAAAATTTTAAGGACGATGCATTTTTAAGTTCTCTGCTGCGAAAAATTGGTATGACAATTCTTGCACTAACATATTTAGATCAATATAGTGAAGTAATAGAGGAATCTAATGCAAACGGAAAAGATCTACTTACTTTAGAAAAAGAAATTTTTCAAACTGACCATATTGAAATAGGTACAAAAGTTTTTAAATTATGGAATATGCCTAAGGGTTTACAAGACGTAGTCTCTCATCAAAACTTCTCAAGTGAAGAAGTTAATAGAGTAACTCATATTGATAAAATTACAAGACTTGCTGGGTGCCTTGCCTACCAGATGTTAGGTTATGAATTGAAAGAGGAAGAAAAACAAATAGAGGAGGCTATTTTTCATTCTTACAAAACTTCAAGTGAAATTAGAGAATCCTTTCAAAAAGAGTATTACGATATGATAAAGGATCATCCTTTTTTCGAAGTTCTAAATTAATAATTTTGTATGAAAACTATTTTATTTTTTATTAGAGTCTAAATAGTATCTATAGCGGCTAATATTGGTATAACAATGATTGATCTTGCAATAGAAATTATTTAGTGTGGAGAAAATAATGAACATTACCTACAAAAGAAATTTTTTAATTTATGGCATTTTCTTTTCTTTTATATCCCTTTTTCCTGAATCTAAATCCAAAGAAAACTGGAAATTAGACATGAAGCAAAGTTCGATTCAGTTTTATGTAAAAGCTAAAGTAGAAAATGTAAAGGGAACGTTTGACTTGGTAGAATTGAAGGAATTCGAGGAAAAAGAGAACATTGAATCTCTGAAAGGAAACCTTATTGTAAACATAGATTCAATTAATACAAAAAGTAAAAAACGAGATAACCATCTACGTTCGAAAGATTTTTTTGAAGTAGAAAAATTTCCGAATGCCATCATTACTGTTAAAGAAATTAGAAAAATAGATTCTGAGTATAATGCCAATATAACTCTTGAAATTAAAAATAAAAAGAAAGACTACTTGATTCCTATTGAAATTATAAAAGAGAAGTCTCAAATAAAAGCAATTGGAAAGTTTCAAGTCAACAGAAGTGACTTCGGCATAAATGGAAACGCGCTTACGAATATCATTGTAGACAATAACGTCGATTTGAGTTTCGCAATCGTAATTGTTAAGTAAGCTCGAAAGGTAGATTGTGTTTTTTTTTGTTATTACATTCTTTGCAGGCGGGGACTAGGTTAGCTTTGATTGACTGCCCACCTCTAATGAGTGGAATGAGGTGATCCATTGTTATCTCCTCAACAGGAAATTTTTTTCCACAATAATAGCAAATGCCCGAGGAACGTTTTTGTTTCCACCAGGCAGATTGTTTGAGTTCTTTTGCTTTTTTTCTTTCTCTGGAAATTTCTTCGTCTGAAACATCAGACCAAAATGGTTCTTCTGTGCTCACAAGATTTACTCGTGAGTCTTTTTGTACCACTTAGCAAGATCCATAAGAGTAAGAATTCCCATTACATTGCCATCATCAATTACTGGTAAAGAATGAATAGAATATTCTACGTACATACTAAGAGCATCTAACAACGAAGTATCCGTAGAAACAGATACAAGGTTTTGTCCCTTTACTAGCGATTCAACTGGAGTACGGAGCATATCCGCGTTAGTCTCGTTAAATGCCTCTTCATAAGAAACTCGAATTAAATCGTAAGTAGAAACCATATAAGTAGGTTTTCCATACTTTAAAACGAGAAGACTGTGAACGTGGTTTTCTATCATTAGCCGCGCTGCTTTTCCGATCAAATCATCGTAGTCGATCGTAATAACTTCTCGAGTCATCAAATCTTCTACCTTTAATTTCTTTAACATTTCTGTTCTACTTAGTGTTGCTATATCTACCATAAGTTCATCCTATAATTAAAATTTGAATATACCGCGTGTGACTAATTCTTTATGAATTGCTGCCTGTATCCTAAATCGAACGTTAGCCGCAACTTCAATTAAAAATTTTTCATTCTTCACATCTTTGCGAGAATACTTATCAAGACTAATTGGTTTTAAAAATTTAATTTTCCATTTTGAGGGAAGTGGAAGTAGATTGAGCGGAATAGGAATCTTAGCCCCAATCTGGTCTTCAAACCAGTCGATAGTTCCAATATTGATATAATTTTCTTCGGCTCCGAGTATGGCGACTGGAACTATTGGAGTCTGAGTCATAAGAGAAAGCGCTACGAACCCAGGGTTGAAATCTGCCAGTTGGTACATTTTATGCGAAGGTTTAAAATTTCCATGCTCTGCTTCTGGGAAAATAATTAAGAGTTTGTTTTTCTTCAAAGTTTTGACGGCTAGCTTGAAATCGGTTGTGATGAGTCCCATTCTGCGACTCATCATCTTTAAAAAAGGTTGTGATTCCCAAAACGCATGTGCCATCATTCGCGGGATTCGCTTCTTTTCTCGCAAAATTTCATTTTGAAGTACACTTGCATCCCAACCGAGCAAGCCACTATGGTTAGGAACAATCATGACTCTACCCGAACGGGGAACATGTTCCAATCCTTCTGTTTGGAGCATGGTAAAATCTCGTAACTTATCTCCTATAAATCTTGGTAGAGCATGGAGAAATAAATTGTCAGGACCTTTTATAAATGCCTTTTCTAGGGCTGCTTTTAAATCTGGGGTTTTAAAGAATTCTCTGATGGCTTTTCTCCTAGATGAAATTGACAACTTATTGTCTGAATGCCTTTTCTTTTAGTCAATGAAAAATCGAACTCTTGGATAAATTTTGACTTATCGGTGTGGGTCTTAGGTCCTTTTTTCTGAATTGACGATGGAAATTAATGAATTAAAATGTATTTATGAGAGATGTACTCAGATTAGATCGGTTTTCGCATTTACTATAGCCAAGGTAAATTCTGATTCAACTTAAGGCTTACATACTTTTTAGTTAAAATATTTCGAATAGTAATACTGCGAAAAAATTCCAATTGTTTCGCAATATTACTATTATCCTTATCTAAAAAATCGCTAATCTTTTAAAACGATAAAAGATACTCGTCTATTTTTAATTCGGTTTTCTTCCTTGTCATTTGGGGCGGTTGGTTTAGATGATCCATAGCCATTGGAACGAAGCCTATTTACTGGAACTCCTTTTGAAAGTAAGTAGTCAGATACTGATTTTGCTCTACGATTACTTAAATCTAAATTAATTTCTTCCTTTACCCCCGGTTCTGCAGAAGTATGTCCTTGAATTTCCATTTTGATTTTGGGAGAATCAATCATTACTTGAACCAAACGATCTAACTCAGCGAAAGACTCAGAGCGTAATACGTCTTTGCCTGCTTCGAACGTAATATTATTCAAAGTGATTTCCGTTCCTTGTGAAATCGCGGAATCAATCGAAACTAATTTCATTTCAAAATTTACTTCGCGGAATTTTTTATCTTTACTTAAATCAATTTTCTGGCTCTGGTTTAGGAATCCTTTGATCGTCGCAAAATAGGCATATTGCCCTCCAACAGGGAGAGTAATATAAAATTCTCCAGTCGTTGCTTTACTCATCAACTGTCCAATGGTTTTACCAGTTTTCAAATCCTGCCAAACCACACGTGCCTCAGCAGGGTTTCCATTTTGGTCTACAATTTTTCCATAAATACCAACGACCTCGCCGGCGGGTTTAGCTCGTTCTGGTAAAGGAATGATTTCGTAAAGGTCACTGCCACCAAGAGAATCTTTCAATTCTGCGGCAAAGAATCCACTTTTAGAAGCTGCCGTCATTTTAAACCCCCAGTCAGTGCCTGAGCCATTTAAACTTTTTCCTAAATTAACTGGCTTTGACCAATTTTGCCAAGTATCATCTAAACGAACAGTTTTGAAAATATCTAAATCTCCAAAGCCATTATGCCCATTCGACGAGAAATATAAAGTTTTACCATCAGGATGTAGAAATGGCATTCTTTCTGCTCCTGGTGTATTAATAAATGGTCCTAAATTTCTTGGAGAAGTATAAGATCCATCTTCGTTTTTAAAGCTAACATAGATATCTGTATTCCCCCAATAATCCCCTGCATGATATTTATTTTTCAAATTTAAAGGAAAGTATCCACCCGGACGATCTGTTACAAATAAAACAGCTTTCCCTTCCGAGGAAAATCCGATATCAGAATCAAAGTATTCAGAATTGATAGGTCTATTTAAATGCGTTGTTTCTTGCCAGCCATTACTACCTAATTTCGATTGAAATATATCCCCTCCGCCAAGAGCTCCAGTATAGTGCCCAAAAATAAAAATTTCTGTACCATCGGGTGAAACGGCTAAAGGGGCTTGATTACCAGAATCATTTAATTCCGAGATCGGTTTAGTATTGTACCAAGAATTAGTTTGTTCATTTAGACTGGACTCCCATAAATCTTCATTACCAGATCCACCACTTCTACCGTTACTAGTAAAATACATTTTTCTTCCACTTACTTCTGGAATTGGAGTATATTCTTTTACTGAAGAATTTATGTCGCTTCCTATATTTTTAATTTGCCCATTTTCCTTTTCTCCTAGAATACTGATTAATTCTTGAATCTCAGATTTTTTATTTGGAAATTGATTCTGATAGGTTTTCCAAGCGTTTGCTGCACCAGAAAAATCGCCGCTTTTCATTTTCAGTCCCGCAAACTTTTCCAATGCTAAATAACTAGCATAGCTTCCTGTTTTATCTGCTTTTAGGTAATCCTCTAAACTATTAGATTCCATTTCTTTAATTTTACTGGCTTCCTCTTTAGATAACTTTTCTCTCCAAGCAAATTCTTTTTTCCATTCATCGACTGCTGCTTGGATTTTAGGATTATAAACCAATCTTTCTGTTGAAGCTACATTCTTCGACAACTTAGAATTAGTTTCTTTGTCTAGAAAAGAATAAATCCCAGAGAGAGCCAAAACTTTGGGAGTTGCTTTGGGTAAAATATAATCAAAGATAAACAAGGGCATTGCTAACCAAGAACGAAACGATGTCTCTTTTACAGGTTGTTCGCTTTGCAAATACTTGGAATCCCCTTTTTCATCATAGAATTGCAATGCTACAGGAAATTTTTCTGTTTCAACGATTGGAAAAACACCAAGCGTAATAATTCCTAAAAAAGCGGTATAACCGTTTACATCAGACCCTACACCTTTATTCTGAAATCTCACAACTAACGTATTTTTATGATCGCCTGTATTATAAATGTCCGCTGAATCAGAAATTACTTCTACACTTTCAATTTTGGGATGATCTGAAAGTTTATCTTTTAAGGTCTCTGCTAATCCTGAGTCAGTATCTCCAGAAACAATTACTTTAACTTTTATTTTTGCTGGAAGGTCTATCTCTGTTCCGGGGCTTGAATGGCTATTTGTTCTAACGGATAATGTACAGTTTGCGATATAAAAAACAAACGATAACAAAAAAGCTAATTTCATAAGTGACTCCTTTTTTTGGGGGTGTATACATACAAAAGAAATTAAAATCGCAAAGGATATTGATAGTATTAATGCTTTTCTCTATCCTCTTAGCGGTTAATAGCATTTGCTTACATAACCTTATTTGGATTTTGATTAAATTTTAGAGAATATTATTCGCATATACGTACGGTTTTTTGTGTAACCTCATTTAGAATTCCCAATTCAATTTACTGCTTAATTTAAATGCGGCTATTTTAATTTGCCGCAAGCTGCTTGTTGAAAACGTTCTCAATATTGTAACAGAAAAAAATTCCTATTTTATTGCAAGTTATTTTGTAGCGTTATAGTAAATAGTCTAACGTTTATTTGTTTACGTACGTAATATTATTGTTCTTCTTGTGAGATTTTGATATTAGAATAAGCGGTATATATACCATTTGCCTTTGACTTTTATAAAATATGGATTATTCATATCTTTTTCGAGTTTTTTATTTTTCTTAAATCGTAACTTGCCTTCGCAGGTAGTTTTACTTTCAAAGAATAAATCCACCTCGATTCCACCGGATTTTTGTAAGAGCTCGCGAACGGTTAATACGTTTTCACTCTGCTTTTGCTTTACTAATTTCTCATGATTGAAAAAATATACTTCCAGATAGGAATCCTCTTTTTTTATTTCTTCTAGAATGGTTTCATATTCCCAAAGACCTTTTAGATCCAAGTAAGCGCCTTTTTCTTGGGAAATATATTTTACAATTTCCTCTGCGTTTTGATTTTCAACCGCAATAGCAAGTTTACGCAAAATATTAATTATTCTCTCAGAATCCTTTTTTGTAATTTTATTTCCATTGGTGTAAGTATTTTTTAATTCAAAGGAAATAGGATTCGGAGTTATAGAATAGAATGATACGAAAATAAATAATAGAATCGCTTTACGTAAGGTGATACAAATGTTCAAATGAAGTTTGGACTTAGAGAAGGGCTTGCCAAACTGAAGCCATCGCGTTTGCTCATCACCGGACAAGCTATCGAAAGGATGGAACATAAAGCAGGTTTGTCCACTCCCTACTCAGAAATTACTTCTTCTATAACTTCCGCTTTTTCGGCTTCGGTAATTTCTATTTTTGTCTCTGATTTTATTTCTTTGGGTTTATTGTCTTTTGGTTTTTGTTTTTGTAGTTCAGGCTTCTTTATTCTTTTGACACGATTTAGTGGAGTTAAATGATTTAGCAGTTCGTCATAGTTTTCATTCTTGAGTGCTTTTAGAATTGAAGGTCCGTAGTTTTGCACTTTCCATTCTGACATGAGGGAAAGTTTACGTAAATCATCCAAGTTTTGAACGTTTGAGCGGATAATTAAAATTAGATTCTTATTAGAAAGAAGCATCGTATGATCGATATTTCTTTTTTTCATAATTCTATCTCTCCATTTACGGAGATGTTTAAAATGAATTTCTTCTTCTGGTTTTAATTCATAATCTAATTTGGGAGAATCTACTTTATCAAGTGGTGGACCGAGCGGAGTCTGTAAAATTTTATGTAGCTCTGCTCCGTCTTTTTTTCCGAGCAGAGTAATGAGATTATCCTCTGTTAATTCTTTTTTTACAATTTTTTCGATTGTTTCGTTATTGATAACTCGAAACGGAGCCTTGTTCATACGTCTGGCTTTGTCATCTCTAAATTGTAGAATATCACAAACATTTCTTCTTTCTTCGGGTGTAAATTTATCAATATTCGGAAATTTATGCCAGTGAATTTCGTTTGTAATTTCTTTTGCCACGTAAGGTTCATCTGCCATTTTTTCAAATTCAGAAATTGCCTCTGCTAGTAGGTTTGTTTTTTCTAATTCCGCTTTCATCGTCGTCCAGATGGATTCTAAGTAGGCTGTGTCAAGTGCGGCGTATTGAAGTTGGTGACGGTCGAGTGGACGTTTTTCCCAGTTGGATTTTTGCTCAGTCTTCGATAGAAAAATTTTGTGGTAAAATTCTACTAGATAGTTCAAAGAATTGTGTTCTAGTCCAAGGAGTTTCGACGAATACATAGTATCCGCTATATTTTTGAATTCAAAACCAAAATCACGCTTTAACGCTTTAATATCATCAATCGCAGAATGAAATACTTTTAAAATCGCTGGATTTTTGAAAACAGGGTTTAGGGTTTTTACATCAATCTGAGCCATTGGATCTATGATGAAATTTTTCCCATTTCCAGAAATTTGAATTAAACAGACTTTAGAGAAATAAGTATAATAGCCAGAGGATTCTGTATCAATTGCTATGATTTTTGAGGTTGCTAGAGTAACGACCGCTAACTCTAAACTCTTTTTGTTATCGACGAGTATATATTTGGAATTGATTTGCATGTTTTTAATACAGTAAAATTGTATCCCTATGGAATATTCTAAGAGTTCTTCTTTTAAAACCCTCAATTCTATCCAAAATAATATAACAACCAAAGATGACAAACCAAAAGACGAATGTGCGATCTTTGGGATGTATAATAATAGTGAAGCCGCCAATTTCACCTATTTGGGGCTTTATTCTATGCAACATAGAGGACAGGAATCAAGCGGAATTGTTTCAACAGACGGCGAGCACTTATATCGTTATGCCGGAATGGGTTTGGTTGCAAACCTGTTCAACCAAGAGAAACTCAAAGAACTCAAAGGTTATGCCGCCATCGGACATAATCGGTATTCTACTACGGGAGATAGTTTTCTGAGAAACGCCCAACCTGTTCGAGTGGAGTCCCATTTAGGTGGAATTGCCCTCGCACACAACGGGAATCTGGTCAACTCCTACGACATTCGCAAAAAACTCGGCGAAGAAGGAAGTATCTTTCAAACGACGATTGATTCGGAAGTCATTGTTCACCTGATGGCAAAATCAAAATCCAAAGTTCTTTTGGATGCACTAGCCGAAGCACTCCGCCAAATTGAAGGCGCATACTCGCTATTAATCTTAACAAATAAAATGCTAATCGCTGTTCGAGATCCAAATGGATTTCGCCCACTTGTGATGGGACAAAAAAATGACGGCACAATTGTGTTTGCCTCTGAGACCTGTGCGTTTGATATTACGGATACTCATTATGTGCGAGACGTCGCGCCGGGTGAAATGGTCGTAGTCGATAGTTTTGGAACTAAATCCTATTTCCCTTTTACAGAAAGAAAAAACAGTCTTTGTATATTTGAATTCATTTATTTTTCTCGTCCTGATTCTTACATATTTGGTGAATCCGTTTATAAAGTAAGAAAAAAATTAGGCGAATACTTATCGCGTGAACTTCCGGTTGAGGCTGACGTTGTTATCCCCATTCCTGATTCTGCGAATATCGCCGCCCTTGGTTATTCGGAAGCAACCGGAATTCCCTATCGAACTGGACTTATTCGCTCTCACTACATTGGTCGAACTTTCATCGAACCAGACCAAAAGATTCGTGACTTCGGAGCAAAGATCAAATACAACGTTATCCGCGAAGTCATCGACGGCAAACGAGTAGTAGTCGTTGACGATTCCATCATGCGTGGAACCACTAGCCGTAAAATTGTAAAAATGATTCGTAACGCCGGTGCAAAAGAAATTCACATGCGTATTTCGGCTCCTCCAACTATTTCGCCTTGTTATTATGGAATTGACATTCCTACTCATAATGAGTTAATCGCAGCTTCTCATACAATAGAGGAAATTCGTAAGTATCTCCGTGTGGATTCGATTGCTTATCTAAGTATGGAGTCCACTCACAAATCTGTCGAACAAGATGCTAAGAATTCCAACTACTGCGATGCTTGTTTTACAGGCAAATACCCAATTAACTTTGACACAAGCAAGCATAGCAATCAAAAGACTTTGTTTCAGGAATTTGGTTTAGAGAAGTCAGAGAATTATTAACTTAAATATGCCCCCGAAAGGCGCGAAATGCATTCCAAGTAATCTGAGCTTGTCCGGCGTGGCTTGCTTCGTGCCAGTTGAGTAATTCTAAAATCTCTCGGTGCGTTTTTTCTGCGGATAAGTGTGGTTTGTCGTCTATTTTTTCAGGAGTTAGAGATTCGAAATAGTTATAATAAGGTTTTGTGGTTATTTCAAGAGCGGATAATATCTCTTCAACCTTTACAATAAGTTTAGAATTAGGCACCGATCCATTTCCATAAACTTTCACTAAATCAGGATATTTTACTTCCTGATTCAAAATCCGAAAGTTGAGATAACGGTCGTAAGTCGCAGCACAGTGCATAAATTGCCATGCGATATGCGCTCTACCTTTACCAAAAGGCATACTCCACTGTAATGCTTCCTGTCCGTAAGGAGTAGATGCAATTTCTCTAATAAAACCAATTACCCTGTTTCGGATAAATTTATTTTGATTGATGAGAGCGTTTATTTCATTCATAACCTAACTGTTCTTTTCCTTCCAAGTAAAATTTTTATTCAAAAAATAATTACCGGCAGTTGCTAAAACAATTCCAGCAAAATTACAAAGGTAAGTTAACTCTGGAAATAAAAATTGTGGGAAAACATCTTGGATTATTTGGTAAGTGAATCTCCATACAGAAATTTGAACAATAAAACCGGTAATGGAAACTAGGTTGAACTTGATAAATCCTTTAATATTTGCTTTAAATCCTGCAATTTTTGATTCACTAAATGTCCAGAGGTTGTTTATTATATAATTGCTTAGGACACTAATTTCAAAACCAAATGCAACTGCGATAAAAGGTTTTGTGAAATTGTCGTAGTAGCCTTGTGCATTTCCCGGATGTAAAAAACTCATTGCTAAAAATTGTCCGAATAAATTTACAAAAACACCGGTTAATCCAGTTAAACCGTATTTAAGAAATGTGAGAGAAATAAAATTTCCAAATCGAATATCATAAAGTGCTACAAGATAATTCTGTATCACAGAGCCGGACATTTTTGTTTCTCCGTGAATTCGTGTTTTAAAAACAAATCCTACTTCCTTTGCTTTAATTCCTTTTTTACGAGCAAGAAATTCTAAGAGAATTTTGAACCCACGCGGATTAATTACAGGGACTAACTCTTCGTATAACTCCCTTCTTAAAACAAAAAAACCAGACATAGGATCACCAACTGGAATAGGAAGCATAATTTTTGCAAGTAGCGTTGCGCCTTTACTCATGGTCTTGCGGATAACACCCCATTCGCCGTAACCGCCATCACCCACAACGCGGCTGCCCACAACAATATCGTGGTTTTCTAATTCGCTAATCATCTTAGGAATTATATTTTCATCATGTTGTAAATCGGCATCCATGACTCCCATGTATTTGCCTTTTGCGAGAGCCATCCCATCTAGAACTGCTGAACTAAGTCCTTTTTTATTTACTCTTCTTAAAACGTGAACCCTTGACTCGTTGGAAAATTTTTCCTGAACAGCCTTCCATGTTAGATCTTTTGAATCGTCATCCACTACGATAATTTCAAAACTTATTTTCGCAGCGGTTAACAAGGATATAATGCGAGGGATTAGAATACAGATATTCTCTGCCTCATTAAAGGTAGGAATTACTAAAGTAAATATTGTCATTGAAAGGTCTGACTATTGTGGGATCACATTCGCCGCATTACAGTTAATATCCCCTGCTATAGTTACAGAAACTTGAGTTCCTGCCTGAGTTAAAGAATTTACACATTTTGCTCCATCTTGTGTAAAACACTTAGTTGTTGTAGATGTCGATGTGCAATTTACATTATCAGATGTATTGCACTCAAAAGGGGTGGTTCCAATGCTTGTTGTTCCTTGTATAAAAGTTCCTTTTAAATTTAAGCTAACAATCATGTAAGTCAATGTTTGCGCGCTATTATTAGATTCATCGATGTAACCTATTCCTTGACCATTCCATTTAACAGTGCCTTGTCGCCCATTCACTGTATGACCAAAAATTCCTCCAGTAAGCATAAAACCTTGCTGCTGATCGAGCGCACCCTGGTATTGATTTGAGTCGTATTGAAATTTCAGAGTCAATGTCTCACCTGTTTCAAAAACAAGCTGGCTCAAAATTATTCGCTTAGAAGTAGATGTTCCGGTTGTACCTCCGGTTGGGGGAACAGTAGTGCCTCCAGTTCCAGTTGTTCCAGAAGTAGTTCCCGGAGTTGCAACCCCGCAATTTGGCGTAAGCGATGTATCAATATCCCTAGTCCAGAAAAAAGCGAGAGAACCTTCGGGACCAAGCAAAGACATGACTTCCGGAAAACTCATCTTAGCCGTATTTTCATCTTCTGTTGAGCAAAATAAATTTGCAAATATAAGAACCATAATGATAGATATTTTTTTCATAACGACCTCTATTCTTTTAGATTAGGATAAGTTGTTCAAGTAGTTTTTTTTAAAGGAAATTAATTTGTGTTATCGAAATAAAAACCATCGTTATTTTTATCGGTGTCCATCGGTGGTAATCTTTGAAAGTCCCTATTTGACATAATGTATCGGGTTTGCTTCGACCTTTTTAATAGCGGTAAAAATTGCATTTCGAATTTCTTCGATGGAAAGTAGGTGGTCTGGTTTTTTTCCTTTTTCAGCATAAATAGGTGGCAGTTGATTAAGCGAATAAGCAAAAATATCTTGGATAGAAATTTGATCCCAACCCCAGGCAGGGTTTTCCTGAATTATATTTTTGAGTTCATTTCGAATATCTTCCTCAACAGAGTTCGCTACTTTGTTCGTCCATTTTTCGATATGAACTACATTTGAATTACTCATAAATCACCTCGATTTAGGTTTCTTGACCGGCTTATTTAATTTAGCCTTTGACTTCGCTTCTTTCTTTTTTGCTTCTTCTTCCAAGTAACTAAGCATTGCATCCGGTGTCATGAACAAATGAGTATGATCTTTTCCAGTTCGGGAACAAGAAGATGCAGAGTAGTCTTTACATAGTTTCGGACGAGTTGGGTAAATTCCACACTTCCCATCACCTTGCAATTTTGTGCAGGGGGTAATAAAGAGTAAGTTCCAGCCTTTGTCATTGTCAATATAAATCTGAACATTTTTATGAAGTAGGTACCAAACATAAAGATCAACAGCATCCTTCGAACGGGGTTTTTTTAAATCTACAGATACGTAACGACAACAACCGGTGCATTTGCAACAAATCTCCGACACAGTCATTTTATCTTCATTTTCAAATTGTGGAAATACTAAAGGTGTATCTCCTTTGGTTAGTTCGATCATACTATTTTCCTTTTGGCTCTGTCCATTCTGGATCAGATTGAATTTTTTTTAATAAGCTGATTAATTTTACAACTAGCTCTTCGGAAGTATACGTTGGGGATTCGATGAAAAAATTTTCTACTTCTTTTACAACTGGATAATAGGATTTATTTTTTAAAACTACTTTTGGGAAAAGCTTTATTTTATAATGTAAACCGTTTATCAGAAAAATATCTACCTGAACTAATGTCTCTGTTTTTGTAAGTTCGCGAGCAACTGCAAAACCTTCTCCATTTGAGTCATCTGGGTATATTTCCACTTTGAAAGATTGTAAATAGGGATATAGATTTGCGCTATCAGACGGGTTAATTCTATATTTACCATTCAAAATTTTAAACCACTTGCTAGTTTGGATTCCATTTTTTGTTTCCGGATTGTTTTCAACGTTTAAGCGAATTCCTTCTCCTTGGATTACCATTCTTACTAAATCAAATTCGCTAAATCGGGTATAATTTCTTTCTCTGAAATCCAAAGAAGAATTTGTTAGTTTTTGAAATATATGAGAAGAAGCAGTAATCAAATCTTTGTCTGATAATAAATATCGACGAGAATTATCACGAGTTTCCTCTCCTAGGTAAATTTTCTTTTGGAGCTTAGAAGACTTTAGAATTTCAATGGAAGGGGATTTTTCTATAGAAATTTCAAATTTATTAAGCAAATCAGGGTTAGCTGCTGTAATTGATTTAGTTGAAATAACAGAAAGTTCTGTGAATAGATTTTTTACATTGTAATTTCCTTCATACAAATACTCTTCTTTTGAATCTGAATCAATTCCTTTTATGGTAAATAAAGGAGAAGTTTTGAGTCCTGTTTCTTTTTTCTGGAAATTTAGATTGCTAGAAATAAACTTAGAAAATTCAGATGAGTTTTTTGGCGGTAAATAACGAATTTCCTCTGGATTGATTATCCAGTATTTAACTTCGGTCAGTCCATCTTCAAACCTTTCTTCGGAAAAGAAAAATACAAATCCTAAAAATACAAATGCTGCTAGAATCAAAAAAACTTTTTTCATTTTTTTCGTTTCCTTATGAGCATATAAGCAGAAAGCAAAATTATGACTAAAGAAGGATAAAGAAATAATCCGACAGACCAGATGATTGTTTTTTGAGAATCCGAAATTGTAATCATTTCCTTTTCTTCTTTTTTGGAAAGAATTTTTTCGGTGAGAGGGGATTGATTTAACCAGTTTATGCTATTCAAAGCAAAAATAGAATTAAGATTATAGAGCACATAACGATTTGTTATCCACGAAGTTCCAGAATTTATAATGATCCGCGCAGGATTTTCTGACTTAGAGGGATTAGCCACGTCTTCTTTTTGGGTTAAAATAGCTGAAAGTAAAAAACTATTTTGTTTTTCGTCTTTGTCTAACTTTCCATTTTTATTGAAATCAGCATACGCACTAAATCCTGACTCCAAAAGTGGTGTGCTGGTTAATATTGTATTAGCCGCAGGTTTATTTTCAAAATAAGCATTTCCTAAAAACAAAACGCCCGTTTCCTTCTTAATTAGTAGCTCTTCAATTGGATGCGGAAGAAATTTTCCAGCAATGATTTCGAGCCTACCTTCCACTTGGCGCAGATTTTCTTTTTTCAAACTAAGTCCTGCTTTTTCAAGTAACCAAGAAAAATCTTCCGATCCTGCCGGATCAATCGTAATAAATAGTTTCCCTTTTCGTTCTATATACGACAAAATAGTATTTTGCGCTGTTTCGGAGAAAGCAACGGTCGGACCGATGATAAAAAGTACGTCCGTATCATCCGGAATTTTTTCAGGGAAACCCTGAGTGAATCCAAGTTCATTTACATTATAATTGTAAAAAGCAAGAATAGAGGTAAACTTTGTAATCTGCTCTTCAGGAATATTTAAAAATCCAACTCCATATCGTTCGCCATTAGCCGTAGTAAAGTAAACTTTTTTTTGTTTAGTAGATACATTGATAACTGCTTGCACTAGCTTACGCTCAATATCCTCTAAATCTTTTTTGGTTTGAACCACTACACGTTCTTCCATATAAGGACTTACCGAATCAGGAATGGCTTTCAGACTTCGCACCAAAATCATTCCATTGGATACTTGGGCGTAATCTCCCATCAGTTCCTTTTCTACATCTGCGTTAATGAATTTTACAGAAATGAATGGACTAGTTGCCTTTAGTTGATCTAAAATAATTTCTACCTCTGGACGAATAAAACCAAGGGCAAAACTTTCGTCTCTCGTTCTTCCGTCCGACTCTAAGGGACGGGGGAAAAATGCTGTTATCTGTATGTCCTTTTTTACTTCTCTTAAAATCTGACGAGATGTAGGAGAAAAAGAAAATTTGCCAAGCGCACTCATATCAAAATTGTAATTTTTCTGAACTGCAAAATAATTTACTGCAACCAAAATGGGGCTAATCCAGAGAAAACTGTAAATTGTATTTTGAAGAATAGTATTTTTCTTTTGCTTGAGATTGTGTTGCGCCTCGATGGATTGACGGGAAATTTCTAAAAGAATTGTAAAAATTAAAAATGCGAGTCCAGATAAAATAATTAGGATCAGTAAAAAATCTCTCACTTTGGGAAGAGAACTTGCTTGCTCGGATAAACCTGCAGCCGGCGGAAAATCAAGGTATACCCTCATTTGATAAAATAAAAAAGAAAGAATTCCAAGTCCAGAAACAAGAAAGCGAGTATTTTTTTGGTTATCAATCTTACCGCTTCTTCTTTGAATAAATCTAAAAATTAAATCAGAAGAAACAAAAAAAATTCCCAAAATACCGAAGAGGTATTTTCCTATCGGAGAAATAAAAGTATCCGCTCCTAAAAAATAGATAAAAAGAGATACAAGAGATACAAACGGTAATAGAGTATTTGGATTCATGTTAACCTACCCAACGTCTAGATTCTAAAGATTTTATCGTAAGAAATAGAAAAGTAAAAATGCCGGAAAAGAAAAATACAAACCCAGAAAGAGGAAGAACTCCTTTAGAAAAAGAAATAAAATGAGAAAAAATATGGAGATGAAATAAAATAGATCTAGTCTTGGCTTGGAACAAATGCGAGAAAAACCCAAGCACCCAAAGAGTCATTATAATCAAAACTGCAATGAGTAGAGATAACATCTGGTTTTTTCCGAGGCTACTTCCGAATAGCCCAACCGAATAAACGAAACAACCTAAAAGAAAAACACCCACACTCCCTGTAAAAAATAAATAAAGTGGAGCCTTCCAAAAGGAATAGAGTAAAACAGGAAATAATCCGTTTATAAATACTGTGATAATAAAACAAACAAATGCGCCAAATAGGAATTTGCCTAAGACAATATCCATGTCCGAAATGGGTGAAGTGTAAAGTAGTTCCATCGTACCTTTGTTTTTTTCTTCTACAATACTTCCCATCGCGAGAATCATCATAGAAATAATAATCGTAGACATAAAACAAAAGAAAGTGATAATCGTTGCATCCTCATAATTACTACTTCCATGAAAATTGGAAATCAAAACAAGAAGTGCATTTAACACTGCGGTGCCACCTAATACAAGCGCTGCCATATAAGTATTGAAAAACAATTTACATTCTTTCAAAAAAATCCATTTGATATTTTGCATACAATGCTCCTAAATGCGGTCGATAAAAAATTGTTCGAGGGTTATATCTTCTTTTTTAAGAAGTTCTAATTTGAGGTTTTTTCCTGTTAGGCTAATAAGGAGTTTGTCTCTATAGGAATCCATGTTTTCTGGTCGAACGGAGAAGAGGTAATAGTCATTATTCTCTTCTAATACTTTGACGATTACACCTTCGAGAATTTGCTCCAAGAAAGATTTGCATTCTTCTTTTGAATTTCCACGTAGTCCAATTTGTAATTCAGAAATCTTTTGCATTTCTTTTTCAAGCTGTGCTCTGGAGAAATCGTAAACTAATTTACCTTCGTGTAGAAATAGAAATCTATCACATACAAGTTGTACTTCCGAAAGAATATGGCTAGAAAGTAAAACAGTATGTTCCAAAGCAAGACCCTTAATGAGATGGCGGATTTCTACTATTTGCCGCGGATCAAGCCCACTGATAGGTTCGTCCATAATCACGATCTTTGGACTTCCTAAAATTGCCTGCGCAATTCCAACACGTTTTCGAAATCCAAGCGATAGGTGCGAGATATAACTGTCTTTTACCTCCATTAGATTTGTTTTTTCGCAGACTCGTTTGATTTCCGAAGAAATATCTGAAACGGACTTTAAATTAGCAACAAATTCTAAGTAGTCGCTAACTGTAAGATCTTCGTAGAGAGGTGGGGTTTCGGGTAAGTAGCCAACTTTTCG
>JAGOHK010000172.1 GCA_017996175.1 Leptospiraceae bacterium | reverse complement strand
GTGAAGAAGAACAAAAAATGAAAGATTACCACGGATGCACACGGATAAACACGGATAAAAGATTTAGGGTTTTTGTATATATCAGTTTATATCTTTACATCTGTGGTATAACATTTCCTCTACTAAGTTCTGAATTGGTAAAAGTTCCAGCCGGTGTTTACAAGCCATTTATCAAAGTAGATGCTGAGTCTGCGACTAAACCAATTCCGGTAAAATCTTTTTACTTGGATAAATACCTTGTTACCAAAAAAGATTATTCTGAGTTTATTAGTAAAAACCCAAAGTGGAAAAAAGAAAATACTCCTCAGATCTTTGCTGATGAAGGATACTTAGATGACTGGAAAACTAAGAAGGAAAATTTTATACTAGATTCTCCTGTTACCTACATCTCTTGGTTTTCTGCGAAAGGATACTGTGAGTCACAAGGAAAAAGATTACCTAATGCATATGAATGGGAATACGCAGCGTTTATCCCTCCGATTGGAGGAAACAGTAAGACTGTGGATAAAGAGATTATGCGCTGGTATGGTGAAAAAAAACCAGACCATTTACCTTCTATCGGAAGATATAAAAATGCGTTAGGTATATATGATTTGCATGGACTCATCTGGGAATGGGTTTATGATTTTAATTCTGCTTCGGTTACGGGTGACTCGCGTGCTGATTCGGATTTAGAATCTTCTTTGTTTTGTGGGGCAGGCGCACTCAAAGCAAATGATTTTAGTAATTATGCGGCTTATATGCGATTTGGCTACAGAGCCGGATTAAAAGGATGGTACACTGGAAAGTATTTGGGATTTCGCTGTGCCAAGGATTTATAAGAATACCACGGATGAACACTGATGAATTTAATATTTCAATCTTATCCGTGTTCATCTGTGTTCATCCGTGGTAAAAAAATTGGAGGATAGTATGAGAACTATCGTATTTATTTTACTCACGATTCTGATATCGTGTAAAGAAGGACATCACGATCACAAACACCATGCGTTACCCGCAAGTGCTGCTGCGGAAGGCTCTCTGTTTGACTTGGAAGATATGTGGACAACGCAGGACAACAAAATGTTTCATTGGAAAGACCAAAAGGGAGAGGCAATGATTGTAAGTATGTTTTATGCTTCTTGCCAGAGTGTATGTCCTAGGATTGTTTCTGATATGCAACTAATCGCAAAAAAAATAGCACAAAAGACTGGTAAGCCTCCTAAGATGGTTTTAGTTAGTTTTGACCCTGAAAAAGATTCTCCGGAAGCACTTAAATCCTACGCTAAGAAAATGGAACTAGGGGATAATTGGAATTTGCTTCATGGAAAGGAAGATTCGGTGCGAACAATTTCTGTTCTGCTAGGAATTTCCTATCAAAAGACGTCAGGAAATGATTTCAATCACTCTACTGTAATATCCCTTGTCTCCAAAGAAGGTAAAATTATTTCTCGAATCGAAGGCGTTGGAGCAGATTCAAGTTCGATTATAGAGAAATATTAACCTATGGAATCAAAGTCGAAAAAGCTAATCACAATTTTGCGGAACAAATTTACAATTCCTATTTTGATATTATTTTTAGTTTTTGTTTTTTACTATAAAATGATATTTTTTTTGTTTGGTGGATCAATGATTAGCTTTGGAATTTTATTGCAAGCATTTCAGAGAAGCTATAATCTTTCCCATGTTACAGTAGAGATTAGTCCGGAGGAAGTTTATAAAGAAATCCAGTTGTTTAATAAATTTTCTTCTTATGTAAAGGACGTTTTACCGAGTTATGAGCATCATCCGCTTGTAATAATCATCCTTTGTATGGATTCTAGAATTAGCACAGAAGAACTACTTGGCGATTCGAGAGATTTCTACTACGTTATCCGCACTGCAGGCTCTGTGATTCGAGAAAAAGAAATGGAAATGATAGAACTTGCCCTTGTCGAAAAAAGTGTAAAGTTAGTGATTTTTACTGAGCATTCCGATTGTGCAGCTAGAAAGGTTGTCAATAATGCAGAGAAAAGAAATCTATATCCAAGTATTTCGAGAGCACTTGCAGATAGAGAAAGAGAGATTGTGAAATTTTTAGAGCGTCCAGTAGTTTTCCAAAAAATAAAAAATGGACAACTACTCGTGAAACATGCAATGATAGATACAAAGTCTGTCAGAATGTTTTTTGAAGATTAGCGTTGCTATGCAATCATAGGTTAATTAATATTATCCGCTGTATCCTGGTTTTTTTTCCAATTTTATAGTTTTTCTTACTTATTGATAGGGGAGGTGAACGTGAAAGATTTTGATAAAAAACAATTTTGGATTTGGGCTTTGAGTTCAGTCTTTTGGTTCTGTATAATTCTTTTCCTAGGTATAAGTATGCGGTTATCGTTTGCCATCCAAATAAAATTACCTACACCTTTTGAGTATACTAGACATGCACATAGTCACACAGCATTTTGGGCTTGGGCTGCCCCAGCTTTTATTGGATTTATTTTAAATTACTCACTAGATACAACTAAGAGATCCAAAGTTTTTGAGAAATTGCTTTTTTGTGGCATACAAATATTATCCTTTTTTGCTTTGATTTCTTTTCTAATGAGTGGATACTCCAAATTATCCATAGTGTTCTCTACATTGATGGTATTTTTATGGCTTGGCTTTATAATTTATTTCCTACGAACAGTAAAGCAAATGAGGGAAAATCAAATAGTGACTTTAATGATTCAATTGGCAGTGACTATGCTTTTTATTTCTACACTCCCCAGTTTTCTTATTCCTCTTTCCATAGCTTTTGGCTTTGGTGGAGATTCGATAAAAACTATTTTGATTCACTTTTTTTTAGACGCCTACAGCGAAGGCTGGCTTTATACAATGGGATTTGCATTGTTTCTTTCTTCTTCGAAAGATTTTTTAATTACTAAACCTAATACTTATTGTAAAGCTTTGTTTTATTTGATCATTCCTATTTTTATTTTGGTTTGTCTACGCTCGAGTATTTTTCTTTTTCCTAAAATCTTTCAGATATTAATTTTAGCTGCATCTTTTTTGTGGGGAGTTTTACAGATAATAGTTATTCTAGATTTTTTTTCAAAAGGGATAGAGAGTAAAATTCATTTCTTTGTTCTCTTTCTAGTTCTTTGTAAAGCGAGTTTGGATATCGCCGTTAGTTTTCCTATTACCACTTTTTTCCTTCAATCCAAACTATTTGGCATATTGTATTTACATATAAAACTTTTAGGGATAATGAGCGTTGTAATTTTGTTGTTTATATTCAGAATGTATTTTACAATTTCCAAATATTCTTTGTATTCTAGGATATTTCTAATGATTGGGGTTATTCTAAGTTTAATGGGAATGCTGTTGGTTGCGATTTCTAGTCTGGTAAATGGGTATAATATGAATTATGTGAATAACCAACAAATATGGCAAATTGGACAAAGTTTTGCATTATTGGGAGGATTATCCGTATTATTCTCAGGCGGGTTAAATATTTACTATCTATTTATTAAAAGATCGTTACTCGTGTTAGCCAATGAAAATTAATTCATCGAGAATAAATTTTAGACTCTTCTTTTTCGAGTGCTGCCATTGCAGATTTCATTTTTTCCTGGGTGTGAACTAGATCTATTAGAAAAGTAGAGAGGCTTTGTTGGTCTACATAGTCCATCTTGGCTATTTCAATCAGAATTACATCGAGAGTCATGATATTGTCCATAGGGAAAGTTTGTGAAATGGAAAAATAAATTTCCCCCGTTTAGTTCCAAACATTTCTTTATAAATAAGGAGCAATCCGATTTTGCTATACCAATTGCCAAAAGTATTTTCTAATCTACAACTGGCACCGTGTTCTTGGCAATTGGGAATACCCCTTTTGTGTAAAATAGTGGAACTTATTTTTGAGTAGTGGTATTTAAACTTTTAATTTGTGGAATTAGAATGGGAGAGAATTATCGAGAAGTGGAATGCAATTTACTAGAAAGAAAATTATGAAAATTCTTTTCGTTTCTTTTTTATTTTTAATTCTCCATTGCAGTTCAGGATCAGTTGCTTATGTAAAAACATATCCAGGGATTTTAGTGGAAGATGCAGAGGAGAAAGAGACTTTTCTTTTTTTTAACGAAAAACTAAGTAAAATATCAGAAAACAAAGACGTTGGGAGATATAAAGAAGAAATATCAGGAAAAAAATTTTCTATCCAAAATAAACATATCTCTTTTTCTTTAAACACCCTTTTTTATTCTGTTGATACTAGATCAGGACTTTTTCTAAGATCGGAACCAAATCAAAAGGCAGATAGGATTGTGTTAATGCCTTATAAATCTTCGGGAAAAATTATTGATATTAAAAAAGAATTCTCTGTTATAGAAAAGCTTCGTGCTCCCTGGCTTAAAGTTTCATACAAAGATAAAATAGGTTGGGCTTTTGCAGGATACATTCGGGTCTTTAGAACAGAAGAAGAATTAAAAGAATTCTTACGACAAAAAAATGATTTTGATAAGTTCTATAATTTCAAAGAAACAGATAAGCTGACAGGCTTTCAGTTTCAAGAACTTATTCAGAAAGTCAAAAACCAGAAACCAGATAAAATCTATGAAAATGAAATATATGAAATCTTAGACCTTCGCTATCTATATAAAGAAAATAAGGATGATGGAAAAGAATGTAGCATTCCTAAATGGAATCAACTTATTTTCAAGAATAAAATTACAAATGAATATTTTACTGTTCAAAATATAGAAGGAGAACTCTCTCACATATCAGAAAAAATAATTCATGCAGATAATCCAATTGATGGACTTATTCATACAGAATCAATATGTTGCTGGTGCTGTTGTGGATGTGATGGTTCTACAACTTATTTTCTCGCAAAGGATAAACCTTATTTTATTGAACAGGATTTTTCAGGCTCGCACGGTATTGCCCAATGTGTTAACGAACCGGATAATAGATATTTAACAACGGAAGATGACGTTAGGAGTATCCAAAATCATTCGGTCTATGCTATTATAAAAAAACCAGCTTGCGAATTTGCAGAGACCGGAGAATTTCTAATTACATCCCCTAGAGATTTGCATTTATTAATCAATTTTAAGAATAAAAATTTTTCATATCAAAAAAAAGTAACTCCTTCGAATAAAATTCCAGAAGAGTTTCAAGATAGCTTTGACCAATCAGAAAAATATTTTTCTCCTAAAACGAAAAGCATAGATTGGTATAAAGTAATCGAGGAATATACAGAGAAAAAATAAAATCCACTACTCTAAATTAATTCTGAGTTTAAGTAGAGAGTCATTTCAATTATCGAAAATTTCCCCTGTTTAGTTAAAAACAACTCTTTGTGAATAAAACCCAATCCGATTTTGCATGAAGCTTTTAAGTTTTGTGATAGACGGAGAATGAATTATCGAAGAAGTTGAATGCACTATTAGCCGCTTCTGTGTTAGAAAGAAAATAAGGAAACTGATATGAAAAAAATACTCTTTTGGTCTTTGGTTTTACTTCCCACTCTTTTATTTGCAACTGATATGGGAGGAATTTTTTTTGTAATCCTGTGGGTTGTGTTAGGATACCAATCTATTTACAATGTTCTGACGGGACTTTTAATACATCTTTTTATTAAAAAAAAGTTTTATTCTCTTTTTCCTAAAGTTCTTGTTTATTTCTTTTTGATTTTGGGGATTATCACAGGAGGCGCACTTCTTACTATCACAGTAGGGCTTTGCTTCGAACCTGTTTTCTGGGTTGACGCTTACCTATTTTCGCTCGGTCTTCAAGTCTTAAGCATCTTAACCGGCTGGTTTCAAATTTCGAGAGGGAGATCTTATCTGAAAGAAGCAAATCTTTGAAACTCTCCACAGAGCCCCCGATTGAGTTGCTCAGATGCCCTGATTGGTTTTGCGCTTTCCTGTTAGTTCTAAAAATTTAAAATGGAATGGACCAAATTATTCAATCAATGGTGAAGATTGGATAACAATGAGATTATTTCCTTCAAAAAGTTTTCAATTGGTTTTTCATTGTGCTGCAAAATCTAGATTGGTTGGAGTTTTAAAAAAATGGCTCAAGGCTAGTTCTTAAATACTGAACAATTCTAAATTTTTCTTTTATAGCTTTGGATCAATCTTTTTCTTCCAATCTACATTTTGTGCAAAAAGCTTACTCGTTAATTGATTTTCCTATTTTGAATAGAAAGTTTATCAGTATCAATATTGCTATTGAAATGACCGCAGTCGAAATCAATAAAAATTGTAGATCTTCAAGTGAATGAATCTCTTTAAAAATTAAATACGATCCAATAGGAAAGTTTAGTAGAAGAGCAGTGAGGGTTCCAGGAGCATATTTTTTTAGATAGATTGTGGAAAGAATATGAGGAAAAAAAGTATTAAACACCATCATAAGTATAAAACCCAGATAAGCAAATTTTGCGATAGCGTAGGTTGACCCAAACACAAAATACTGAAATGTAAATAAATATCCTATTGCAGTAACCATAATTACTGCAAAGTGAAATTCATTATTTGACACTGGTTTATGAAAGCGAGTAGCGTTCTGAGACCATTGAGGAAGCCAAAGAGCTTCCTCAATATTGTGCAATGAAAAACCTAATAAAAAAAGAATTTCAATCATAAATCCTCACAAATAACTATTCAAATTCTTCCATTGTTTAAGATACTTTTTAAGCTAAAAGGATTTATTTATAAAATTTCACTCATACCAGATTCAACTCTTTCGATAATTTCCAAAAGGGTAATGCGCGTATGCCCAACTCTTCGTCTCCAAAATCCTCGGAGCCTAAATGGACTTGGTAGCATTTAGAAATTTTTAAGCGATCTCTAAAATAGGAAAGATGTTTAGAAGGCGTTGTATTTTACAACGTTTAATTCAAAACACCTCTTTATAAATAAGGCGCAATCCGATTTTGCTTTAAGCTTTTAATTTGCGAGATAAAGTGGGAGAAGCTGGATGCATATTGGTAGAAAGAAAAATGGGTAAGTGAGGTCTATTGCTTAAAAATTGTCATGACAAGTTTCTATTGAACTCAAATATTGCCATATTCCTAATTTAAACCAACCTAATTTCGAAGTGACAGGATTCATAAAGTCTAAGTTATTGTAAGTATATATTAAAAACAACGAGGATATCTCAATGGCTACTGCAACAAACGCTTTAGATAAAGAATCAGCCCTTAAATCACTTGCCGCATCTGGCAATCTTCTCGAAGAAATTACCAAAGGACTTGCGGTGCAATGCACTGTTAAGGGTGGAATTTCTGTTGGTAAAATGGATGAAAATCAATATGTATTCTATCAACTTTCCTGGATGACTGCACAACAAAAAATTGCAGAGCATTTTATTTCTTATGCTTGGGATTCTTCTTTCGGAACTGGTGAACTCGAACAAGAAATGGCGGTTGTGTTTGCCGCAGAAGTTGTTTCCCTTATCCGCTCTGAATTAATTTCTAAACCAGCAGAATATACTTTGAACCATGAAAAAGTAACAACTGCTCTTTTTAATTCTTCTGTAAATGAATTTGTTCAAAATTCTACTAAGATCGAACATTACTCAAAGATTATCGATACAATCAATAAAGTTGGTCATGCAGGTGCTTATGGTCTTAGTGATGACCATGAATCCTTCCGCGAGACATTTCATAAGTTTGCGGAAGATGTCGTTAAGCCGCACGCAGAGCATGTGCATCGTAGCGACGATATTATCCCACAAGATATTATTGATGGACTCAATGATATGGGTTGCTTTGGTCTTTGCATTCCTGAAACTTATGGCGGAATTCAACCAGCAGACAAGCCGGATAATATCAGTATGCTTGTGGTTACGGAAGAGTTGTCGCGTGGTGGTTTAGGGATTGCAGGAAGTTTAATTACAAGACCTGAAATTGTATCCAAAGCAATTCTAAAAGGTGGAACCGAAGCACAAAAAGAAAAATGGCTCGGTAAACTAGCAAGTGGAGAAGTGATGGCAGCCGTTGCCGTAACTGAGCCTAACTATGGATCTGACGTTGCCGGTGTTATTGTAACTGGAACAAAAGTAGAAGGCGGATGGAAAATCAATGGTGTTAAAACTTGGTGTACATTTGCAGGTTATGCAAACGTGTTGTTAGTTCTTTGCCGCACAGAAGCTGACTTAGAATTAAAACACAAAGGCTTATCGATATTACTCGCTGAGAAACCTCGTTTCCTAGGACATAGCTTTGACCATAAACAAGAAGGTGGCGGTCGTATGGAAGGGAAAGCGATTGGAACTATCGGTTATCGTGGTATGCATTCGTTTGAAGTTTCCTTTGAAGACTATTTTGTTCCCGATGAAAACTTAGTCGGTGGAGAAGCCGCCAGAGGAAAAGGATTCTATTTACAAATGGAAGGCTTTGCCGGTGGACGTATTCAAACAGCAGCCCGTGCAAACGGTGTAATGCAAGCAGCTTTTGAAGCAGGACTACGTTATGCGACAGAGAGACAGGTATTTA
>JAGOHK010000048.1:29896-32686 GCA_017996175.1 Leptospiraceae bacterium | reverse complement strand
ATAAGGAGTTACAAATTCATTTACAGCCGGTAGATATTTATTCGATTACAAATCTTATTATAAAATTATCTGAGCCTCTAATTAAAAATAAAAATTTGAAACTTATCAATGAAATTCCTGAAAATATGCCGGCAGTTCTTGCTGACGAGAATCGACTACAACAAATTCTGTATAATCTGATTGGTAATGCGGTGAAATTTACCCAAGAAGGTAGTGTGACTATCAATGCAGAATTAGTTACGAATTCAAGTAAACCAAGTGATGAAACAAATACGGATAACGCAAGTGAGGCTGTGAATGCAAATGATTTGGAACAAGGGGCTAATCGGAATAAATCGAGCGAAGAAACTATATCTGAATTGCGTCCTAACTCGCAAATTCGAATCTCCATTACCGACACAGGTATAGGAATACCATCCGATAAATTGGAAGCTATCTTCGAATCTTTTGAGCAAGTAGATGCTTCTAATACAAGAGAATATGGTGGAACAGGACTTGGGCTTTCTGTGACCAAACAACTATTAGAGTTGCAAGGTGGAAAGATTTATGCAGAGTCAGAGCTTGGAAAAGGTTCTACGTTTATCTTTACCCTACCGGTTACGGATGAGAAACCGCAATTGAATGAAAATGAAACAGTCACAGAAATCGTGTCCACAATAAAAGAGAATCTTCCCGAAATTCTACCATTGAACTTGGAAAGTGCAAATCCGAAAGTAGAAAATACCCATTTAACTAACGCAAACCATATTTTGGTAGTAGATGATGAACCAATTAATTTGCAAGTCATCTCCAATCATTTTTCTCTAAGAGGTTACAGGGTAACGACCGCAAATAATGGAAAGGAAGCACTTGCAATGATAGAAAATGATAAACCGGACATAGTTTTATTAGATGTGATGATGCCAATGATGACCGGTTTTGAGGTAAGCCAAAAAATTCGAGAAACGTATGATATGAATGAACTTCCCGTTTTATTTTTAACTGCTAAAAATAGGTCTAGCGATTTAATGGCAGGCTTTAACGCGGCGGGAAATGATTATATAGTAAAACCATTTTCGAAGGAGGAGTTACTCTCGCGTGTGGGAGTTCATATTAAACTCAAAGAAAAGACTGAGCAGCTAATCGAGTATAACCAAAACCTGGAATTAAAAGTAGAAGAACGTACACAAGAATTAGAAGAAGCAAAATCAGAAGTAGAAGAATTAAACGAGTTAGTTCGTAATTTGAATTCAGTGAGTAGCCTTAGCGATGTGATGACTTTTTTAATTTATTATCTAGAGGATAAATACAATTATACCGACTTCTTTTTATGGCTCGTAGATTCTGAAAAAAAAGAATTTTACAATGGATGTGTTGTTTCAAATATTTTACCAGAAGAAGCAAATACTTATTTTAAGAATATTCGAATTCCTGTAACAGAAGCTTCCGGCAGTTTGTATATAACCTATAGTATCCAAAAACCGGTTTACATGCCGATTGATGGAAATAAAATTTTCAATTCATTTGATAAAGAAATCTTAGAGAAGGGGAAATTTTGCTATTTCTTTGAAATTCCTCTAATGATTTACGGAGAAGTTATTGGGATTTTATGTTTACATAAATCAAGAGAGGTTACGGAAATTTCGCCAGAGGAGCAAGTTAAATTAGAAAAACTTTCTGGACAAATTGCGGGTTCGATTCAAAATTCTAATCTGTATAAAGTTTCACAAGCGGCTACAGAGTCAGCACAAGAAGAGCGCAAAAAATCCGATAAGCTACTACTGAATATCCTCCCAGAGGAAGTTGCAACCGAATTAAAAGAGAAAGGACTTGTAACACCTGTACTTTTCGAAAGTACTAGTATTCTTTTCACCGACTTTAAAGGATTTACGCAAATTGCAGAAGGTTTGACACCGCAAGAACTTATCAAAGAGTTGGATGGATGTTTTTCTCAGTTTGATAGAATTATAGAGAGAAATAATTTAGAAAAATTAAAAACAATTGGAGATGCCTATATGTGTGCGGGGGGAATTCCGAAAGTAAATAAAACACATGCGTTAGATTCTTGTCTGGCTGCAATTGAAATTCAATCTTTTATGAAACAAATGAAGGAAATTAAACAGTCTATCGGTTCACCTTATTGGGAACTGCGTCTTGGGATTCATTCAGGTCCAGTAATGGCAGGAGTTGTAGGAGAAAAAAAATTCGCTTATGACGTCTGGGGAGATACTGTAAATACTGCAAGCCGAATGGAATCAAGTGGAACGACAGGAAGGATTAACATCTCTTATGCGACGTATGAATTAGTAAAAGATTATTTTGATTGTGAGTATCGAGGTGAAATTGACGCAAAGAATAAAGGTAAAGTTAAAATGTACTACCTACTTAGAATAAAGAAAAAGTATTCTAAGGATGAAGAAGGACTAGTTCCAAACTCTAAATTATGGAACGACTTTTCTGGTAATTATAATTAAGGATTAGCGCCACATTGACATTAACCACAAGTTATAAAATTATTCGCAAAGGATGGACATTGATAAATAAACAGGAAGGATATCGGTTTGGGATTAAAACGTTCAGATAACTGAGGTTGATAATGGGATATTTAAGCTAAATATTTATTTACTATACAGAATAGAAAATTACTTTGGTCTTTATGTCTTTTTATCATAAAATTCATGATCCAGATTCAAGGAGCAGGAATACTGTTTTATCTCCTAAAGAGTTTCCCTTTCGGACTCTTGTTGCAGCCTTTATTTGTGTTTTCTTTTTTGGGATTGGACTTTATTTTCAATCTACTTCCAATAACCA